>JADHUM010000029.1 GCA_016784545.1 Candidatus Neomarinimicrobiota bacterium | reverse complement strand
CATTCTTCGTTTTCATGCGAGCGCGGAAACCGTGCTTGTTGCGACGTTTGCGCCGGCTGGGTTGATAAGTTCTTTTCATTGTAAATCATTACTCCAATAAATAACATGTTTTTTAAAAGCCGACCAATATAACAAAGAGTCCAGCAAAATCAATTTTTCAAAGCATTTACGACAAGTTCTTTTAAAAAAAATAAATGTTGACTAAAAACAAGATGAAACCGTATGAAACGAGTGCCCCAAGAGGACCAGAGAGCCAGCCCCCAGGAACATCCCAGACCGAAACCCGAGGCAGGAAGCTTTAGGCCACAGCAATCCACCAGCTTCTTTACATCTTAAGTAAATAGTTATTTACACTGGAAAATCGGCGCTTACTTTAACAGCGGTTATAGAATAAACCCTTGCCAAATAAATGTTGATAACTTGTTAATATATCTTGGGGTGAGCTTTGGGCCACGAGCTTTGGGGTAATGTAAAGACTGTACTGGAAACCCGGGTAGCGAATCAAACATTCCAGACCTGGTTCCAACCGATGAAACAATTAGCAGAAGACCAAGAGGTCTTAACCCTCAAGGTCCCCAACCAGTTTTTCTATGACTGGATGAAATCCCATTATGGCGAAATTATACAATCTACCTTGGCTGAGGTCAGTGGTCGACCCATGCGCGTTGAATACACCATTGTTATGGATGACAACGCTGACACGCACATGCCTGAGCCCTTCTATGAGCCAGAAGAGCCGGTCATCAGAAACCAGGGTTTTGAAACCAACCTGAATGAACAATTCACCTTTTCAAATTTTGTTGAAGGTCCCAATAACCAGTTTGCCAAAGCCGCTGCAGAGGCGGTAGTCAATTCCAACGACAATAATCTGTATAACCCGCTGGTTATCTATGGCGGTGTGGGCCTGGGTAAAACCCACCTTATCCACGCCATCGGTAATGCCTACCATCAGTACAACCCCAACAAACGGGTCTTGTATATTTCCTCCGAAAAGTTCACAATGGATTTTATCAGCGCTATTCGCGAGAACAAAGCCGGCCTCTTCAGCCAGCGATATCGAAAAACCGATTTACTCATTGTAGACGATGTTCAGTTCTTTAAAAAGAAAGAGCGAACCCAGGAAGAATTTTTCCACACCTTTAATGATCTACATATGAATGGAAAGCGCATCATTCTTTCCACAGACCGCCCACCAGGCGAGATTGGTCTCCAAAAAAGACTGACCTCCAGATTTCTAGCCGGCCTCATGGTAGATATCACCTCTCCAGATTTTGAAACCCGGGTAGCCATTCTCCGCCAGAAGTCTGAAGAAAGCGGTATTGAGATGCCCTATGATGTGATTGAGTATCTCGCCACAAATATTGAAAGCAATATCCGCGAGCTCCAGGGTGCACTCATTCGCCTGCTGGCCTACTCATCTCTGGCGAAAAGTGATATCAACCTGAACCTGGCCCACAAGGTGCTTATGGATCTTACTGGCAAAAGGGCCAAACCCATCGTGAGCATGGAAGATGTTCTTAACAACTGCTCAGAAACTTTTGGTGTTAAGAAAGATGATATTTATGGCAAAGGGCGCAAACAGGAAGTTGCCCTGGCTCGTCAGGCAGCCATGTATCTTTCAAAAGAACTCACACACAATTCACTAAAATCCATTGGTCTGTTTTATGGGGGCCGTGACCACTCCACGGTGATTCATGCCTGCAAAACCATTAAGATAAAAATGGATGAGGACGACATTTTTAATGCCGAGATCAAAGCGCTGTTACGTCGCCTCTCTGGCCCTGCAATGCGTTCCTGACCCAAACAAGGAGATTACACATGTTAAGCGTTGGAGATAAAGCCCCTCAATTCAAACTCAACGACCAGGATGGAAATCTTGTACAACTGTCCGATTTTAAAGGACAGAAACTGGTCATCTATTTTTACCCCAAAGATCAGACTCCTGGTTGTATCAAGGAGGCCTGCAGCTTTCGCGATAATATCAATGCCTATAAAAAACGCAATATCGCAGTCCTCGGTGTCAGTATTGATAACGAGAAATCCCACCAGAATTTTATCAAAAAACAAGAGCTGAACTTTCCCCTGCTGGCTGACGTTGAAAAAGAGATGGTAAACAGCTATGAGGTCTGGGGTGAGAAATCCATGTATGGACGCAAGTATATGGGCACGTTTAGAAAAACATTTCTGATTAATGAATCTGGTTCCATAGATAAAATCTATGAAAAGGTCAAAGTGGCCACCCACGCAGAAGACGTTTTAACAGACTGGGAAATCAGCTAAATCAGCATGACAATTTCAGCCAGAGTCTTTTCACCAACCGATACCCCCGCCTGGGAACAATTTGTTGCCACCGCCAACAATGGCACCCTGTTTCACCAGCGTAAATTCCTGGGCTATCATCCCGAAGGTCGCTTTAAAGACCACAGCCTGATCATTGAGAAGAGCGGAAAACTGAAAGCGCTTTTTCCTGCAGTTGACATCCAGACTGATGAAGGCCGGTCCCTTGTAAGTCATCAGGGCTCATCTTATGGTGGCATCATCGTTCAACAGAACCTGAGCTTTAAGGAAAGTTATGATTTTGTAGAGACGCTTTGTGATTATGCCAGACAGGCCGGGTTTAACAGAATTCAGATGACCCTGCCCCCAGCAATTTATCAGCATACGGTAAGCAATTATCTCGATTTTTCCCTGATCAAACACGGTTTTACCTATAAAAAACGTGATGTCTCATCCATGCTCACCATGGACTCATCTCCTGAAAAGAACCTGGAAAGATTTGCCCCCTCCCACAGAACTGCAGTGCGCAAGGCCATCAAACAGGGTGTCACCGTCAGGGAAGCGGACGATTGGGCAGCCTTTTATACCTTGTTGAAGGAAAACCTGAAAATCCGGCACAATGTTCAGCCAACCCACACCCTGGAAGAATTGCTTCAGCTCAAAAAATTATATCCGGATCAGATCCGACTCTTTGGGGCCTACTGGGAGGACAAACTCATTGCAGGCGTGGTGAACTTTTCCGTAAACGATGATGTCGTACTGGCGTTTTATATTAGCCATATCGAAGACTATCAACACCTGAGAGCCGTAAACCTATTATTTTATGAGATCATCTCCTGGTGTCATGGGCACTCATTCAAATATCTGGATTTTGGCATCTTCACGGTCAACATGGAACCCAATTTCGGCCTGGGTCGATTTAAAGAAAATTTCGGTGCCAGCGGCGTATTTCGTGATACCTTTGAGCTTGATTTAACCCTGTAAAGTCAAAGCATGGGAATAAAACCAGCATGGATCTAAACAGACGAGCACCCATAAAGGTCACGAAAACTTCCATAAAAGGAAAACCTCTGGCTTCTAAACCACAAAACATTGCGCTCTCTACCAACTCTGCGAGAGGCTGTTTGTTTAGTGAGAAAAGAGATAAACCCTGGCCATAAAACCATTCACACGTAAACAACACTATCTCGTGCTGTTTGTACTGTTTTTGATAACGGTACTCCCGCGTCTACACTTTCAAGGTCCTTATCTCTATAATGGAGATCCCGTTGCCTATTTTTCAGGAGCGGAAAGCATTCTGGAGAAGGGCAAATATCTCATCGACGGAAAAACTCCCATTTGGCCCATTGGCACCAGCCTGACCCTGATACCCTTCATGCAGGTCACCAAAAGCCTGGGTGGTTCCACGGAATCGGGCGCATTTTGGCATGGCGTGTTCTTTATTTTTATGGCCGTGGCTTTTACCTATTTATTGGGCAAGCGAATATTCAATCCAGCCACAGGACTTATTGCTGCCATTTTACTCTCCCTGGCCGAAAGCCCTTTTATACACAGTATTAATTCTGCCTCAGATCCAGGGTCACTGGCCATGCTCCTGGGAGCGATTTATCTTATGTTGCTCTTTCTGGATACCCAGAGTCCCAGGGATCTGTTTCTGTCCTTCTTTATGCTGGGCCTGGCTTTTGTGTTCAGGTGGAACTATGTTTTCTTCTTACCCCTGTTTCTTGTTTATCTGGTCGGTGATCGACGAATCTGGGCTTTTCACCTCTATCCCTCTTTTTGGCTTCTCGGATTCTTTGGTTTTCTGGCAGGCATTTCCATTCAACTCATAACCAACTACTCTCATTTTGGAAATCCTTTTCAAATCGGATATGGCCAACTCGACTATAGCGAGCAGTTTGTCTTTAGTGTTTTTGTCTACCTGAAGAACATTCTTCGTATCGTTTACCGCATGTTATTCACCTGGGACTTCTTCTCACCCCTGCTGGCCATGTTTGGTGTTCTGGCAATCATAGGGCTGTGGAAAGAAAGAAGGCGAGATGTATTTTGGCTGCTCATGCCGTGGGTGGTTCTGGGTTCACTTTCAGTTGTCTATTTTGGCGTCAAGCCACGTTTGCTCATGCCCATTATGCCAGCCATGTTTCTCATTGGTGCCGAGGGTATCGTCAGGGCTTTTTACGCACTGCGAAATTCATTGCTGTCTAGCGGTGTCTCCCCGAGAGTAACTGTTGTAGCCTTTGTGCTCATGGGGACCATTCTTTTTTCACCCATGTTTGTCCGTACTCTGCTCCATGCCCATGGACACTTTCAAGACAAGGTCGTGATGCAGCAGGCCTTCCGCTGGGCTGGTGATCACATGGCAGGCCCGGAAGATAAAATTATTACCCAACCCTACTATGCCGGGCAAAACCCGGATTGGCTTAGAGCCGGCTGGGATGTCTGGGCGTCCAAGCGTTATTCCGGACGCAAAATTAAGTCACTCGAATTTCCAGAAACCTGGTCAACAGGTCACGACTGGGCCGTTGTGAATCGATTCTGGTTTGAAGGCACCTCTGTTCGTTTTGAAAATTCAAGAGAAATGGCTGCCCGGTTTGATTCATTGTGTACGTCAAGAAACTATGAATTAAAAATGAGCTTTGAAGCCGAGTCAGAACCGTTGTTTCTCAAAAAACTCAACATGCTGACCTACTATCCCGTCGATTTTCTTGAGTATCGCCCCCTGTTTGAAGTTTGGGGTCCAGTAGAATGAGTTCGGTTGGTGCAAACATAAAGAAAATGGCTGGGAATACCCTGGTTTACGGTTTGGGAAACATTTTCAACAGAGCCATCACATTTTTACTCCTGCCACTCTACATCAACATGATGACTCCTGTGGAATATGGAGCCCTCAATCTGATCTACCCCTTCCTGGCTCTGATGAATGTGGTTTATATGTATGGCCTCGATGCCTCTTTTATGCGCTTTTTTATTCCAGAGAAAGACCAGCAGCGCCGACAGGAAATCTTCAGCGTTGTTTACCTCAGTATACTGGCCACTACAGCACTTATAACAGCAGCTCTTTTCCTCGCAGAAGTACCGCTTGCCAGCCTCCTTCTGGGTGATGACCCAGCCACCAACGTTTTTGCATTGGCCTTTATCATTCTCATGCTCGACGGCCTGTCCTTTATGCCAATTCTGTATTACCGAAGCATTCAAAAACCCCTGCGCTATGTGAGTATCATTTTTTCTGAGGTGGTGGTAAACCTGGGCTTGAATGTCTTACTGGTGGGCTTTTGGGGATGGGGCCTAAAGGGTGTTCTGGTGGCCAATATCTCAAGCTCACTGGTCAAACTGCTTTTTGCTTCTCCAGCCATTTTTAAAAACCTCCACATCACCTGGAATACACGACTTTGGAAGGATCTTTTGAAGTTTGGCCTGCCAACAGTTCCGGCCGTTCTGTTTGCTATGGTGGTCGCCCTGGGAGATCGCTTTCTCATCAAACACTTTTTTGATCAGGCCACCGTGGGAATTTATAGTGCAGGTTACAAGATAGGTATGATCATGGCTCTCATGGTAACAGCCTTTCGTTTTGCCTGGCACCCCTTCTTTCTGTCCCTGTCTGACCAGGAAAATGCCAGAGAAACCTTTGCCAGAATATTGACCCTCTTTGTGGTTGTGGGCTCCTTTGTTTTTCTATTGGTCTCCCTGCTGGCTCCATCAGTGTTGACCATGGATTTTAACGGAAGGGCAATTATAACCCCACAGTTTGCAGATGGTCTCAAAATTGTTCCATTGATCCTGCTGGCTTATCTGTTTCAGGGGGTCTATGTCAATCTGGTTGTGGGCATGTATCTCAAAAAGAAAACCTATCTGGCCCCCCTTTTTACAGGGACCGGTATGGTGATAAACCTGTCTACCAACCTGATCCTCATGGGTGTCTTTAACTTTAGTTTTATGGCCGCAGGAATCGCAGCGCTGGCATCCTATATGGGACAATCCTTCCTGCTCTGGTTTGTTTCAAAAAGGTTCTATCCCATTCCATATGAAGGCACAAAACTGATCAAGCTGGCCCTGTTGGTGGCTGTGCTTTTCTTTTTACCCCAACTAATTCCGGGCCAGGCCCTGCTCATCTCCTTTGTCGTCGTGCTGGCATATTTTCCCCTGTTACCAATAGTGGGGGTCCTGGAGCTTTCACAAATAAAAACGGCAGCCAGACAATTGATTTCAAGAAAACCAGGGTGATTCATGGCCCAGATAGACATCTCCGTTGTTCTACCAGTTTATGAGGACCAGGATAACCTGGATAGAATTCTATCTGAGCTCCTGGCAAATGCACCTGGGGATAATTGGGAAGTTATCGTTGTTGATGATTGCTCACCTAAACCACTTGAGCTGATCTCCAGGGCTCCGGACAATTTTAAACTTTATAGAAACGAAACCCAGAGAGGTGCTGCCAGCGCAAGAAATGCCGGAGTTAAGCAAGCCCGCGGCGAGTTTCTTGTCCTGCTCTCTGTTTTCTTGAAACTACCGGAAAACTATATCTCTCAGGTCGCGGACTTTATCAAGAATCATCGCTTCGACGTAGCTCAGCACCTGGTGAAAAAGGCGGCAGATATCAAAGGCGATCACTTTCAGGTTTTTTTGGCAAACCAAAGTGGGCGGCTCCATGCAAAGGCCGGAAAACTTCGCGTGAAAAACACTGTGTTTACAGCGGCCATTCTTAAAAAAGAGGTGTTTTCGAAACTTGGTGGTTTTGATGAAAACATGAATCACTATGGAGGTCATGAATTAGATTTGGCTTACCGACTGGACCAACAGGGCTATTCTTCCCGGATTATCGTGGACAACCTGCCTTTGGAGCGGGTCAAGCTGGAAAGTCATATCCGCATCCGAGCCCGGCTGCAGGAGTATGGCAAGGTGGGTTTGCCTGCCCTCTTGAAGAAACACCCCGAGCTAAATAAGACCATTTTACTCTACCCCTTTATCTGGTCGTTATTAAAACTAATTGATCTCCCTAAAAGCATGGAAAGACAGTTCAAGAGACGAATCGAGCAAAATTTAAAACTGACCCGGACACAGTATCGTCTGTATCTGCATTTGATCATGAGGAACGCATGGGACGCCCGCTAAAAATATTATATCTGCGCCCTGAAAATACCTCAGGGACGCTCCAGCTCTTTGTGGATGCCCATCGAAAACTGGGGAATCAGGCCAATTTTGTGACCCTCTTTCCCACGGCAGAAGGTTTTCCTGAAGACATTTGTCTGGATCTGCCACTTCTGCCCAAAACAGAAATTTTTAAAAAGACAAAAAGCCTTATAAGCGACGAGAGTAAGCTTTATGAGGATGCTCAGGGCTATCCGCCGGAATGGAAGCCCTCCTTTCAGAGAGCCCTCTTTTTCAGCATGCGTGATCAGCTGTGGAAACCCCTGTTGAAGAAGTTTTTTAAGGCACACGGTCTTCTTGATTATGATATCTATCATCTTGAGGGCGGACACGGTTTTCTCAGGACCTCAGCCTGGCCTTTTGATGAGTTAAAACAGCAGGGCAAGCACATCATCGCCAATTATCATGGTGTGGACATGCGCACCCGTGGCGTGTTCCCCTGGATCGACAAACTGGTGGACATCAACACCTCAAGCGAACTGGATCTCATGCAGAAACACCCCAATATGGAATATGTGTTTCTACCCTTCGAAGTAAAAAATCATGCCCCCCGATATGAGCTCAACGAACCCCTGAAAATTTGTCATGCGACCCGTGACCGTTACTGGAAAGGCTCAGATATCATTATTGAGGCCTGTCAAAAACTGGAAAAAAGTCACGGGGTGAAGTTTGTGTTGATTGAAAATGAGCCCCATGAAGTGACCCTCAAAAAGAAGGCAGAGTGCGACATCTATATTGACCAGGTTGCCAACCTGGGGGGCTGGGGCTATGGCATGAATTCCGTGGAGTCTTTTTCCATGGGCCTGGCCTGTTGCACCAACCTCCTACCAGAATATGAAACCTTTCTGGGAGAACACCCCTTCGTGAATGTCCACAAGGATTCACTCTACGAAGATCTGGTGAAATTGACCTCAGATAAGGAGTTGGTTGTGCAAAAGAAAAAGGCAGGGAGAGCATGGGTAGAAAAGACCCACAGTGTTGAAGCTGTCATGCGCTCAGTCTATGGTATTTATCTGAAACAGGGATGGACAAAGGAGTTACCTCGTGACCTGGCCTAGAGTAAGTATTGTGATTTTCGCCAATGCAGATCCAGGTGCCTGTGTCCGGGTTCTCACGGGGTGTGAGCGTCTCGAACACCAGGATGTTGAGTTTGAGGTCATCATGGTTTTACAGGGCTTAACTGAAAAAGTTGAAGCTGTTTTAAAGGACTATCAATTCTCATTTGATTTGAAGTTTGTTGCCGTAGACATCTCCACAAATCGAGCCAGGGGTCGTAACTTTGGTGTGGCCGCTGCCGACAATGAGATCATCCTTTTTCTGGAGAGTTCCCTGGAAGTTTCCCCGGAACTCTTGTACCGCCACCTCGAAGCTTATGAGAGCCAACTAACTGCTGCTGTTATGGGTGAAATCTATCTACCGGCTTTTGTAAAAAAGAATCGCTGGTTTCGATTTCTGGATGGTGATTATCGCAGTACCCGTCGCTGGGCAGCCCAGACAGGATCGCATTCATCACCACCCCTGCGCTATGTAAATACGGCAAATTTTTCAATCAGAAAAAAGACATTCGAAGCCTGTGACGGTTATGCAGAACATATAGACCACCCTGAAGCAGAAGATATCGATATCGCTCACAGAATTAGCACTCAATCGCAAAACCAGATTCATTATGAACCAGAAGCGGTAGCATATTGTATTCACCATTCTCTACGCCAGAGCTTGAAGTTAAAGTATGATTTTGGCAGGGAGGGTATACCCAAGCTTTTGGAAGCCTATCCGGAGCTTTATCCGGTTCTACCCAGTCGTTTCGTAAAAATGAAGGGCTTTCCAGATGCATCACCGCTCTACAGGGCATTTATGAATCTTCTTTTTACCGGACCTGTCTTGTTCCTGGCACGGGGCATTCGCTTATTCAGTCCGGAATTTGTGGCTTTTCGGATGATGCGCTATATGCTTCAGGCTGAGAGTGTCAGGGGTCTCAAGCAATCCAGAAAACCCCGGAAAACAGAATAAGCCAGCCTGCTTTTCAGTTGCTTTCACTCTTGGTCATCCTCGACTTAGATTTTTTTCTCCGTAATCAGATAAGATTCATCAAGCCATTTCTCCCAAATCGGTTTTGGGAGGGGTTCTTCTGCGGAAAATCTGGTGGTTACCCAACCAGTTGATCCGACTTCAAAATGATGGGGATTCTCCCTGGCCAATGTTTGGGCTTGTGGCATTGATCCCTTTAGCTTGAACATGGCTTTAAAGCCGACGCCTTTAGCTCCAGGACCAGCAAAGAAAAACGCTCCACGCTTTGTTTTGAAGGAGCTTTGATTACATGAAGTGCCGGTAACGACATTTTCAAATGGCGCTGCTTTTTCCCTGATTGGAAATGTTGGATCGTTGGAATCGTTCATGTCGTTTTCTCCTGCCTGCTTACTCTTTCATTTATCAGCCCATTTTTGCTTTGCTCTTCTCAGCACTCTGTTCATCGCAAATAAACCACCTTAATGACACGCTTAAACTCTCCAGCCTGGAATCTTACAAAGTACATACCTCCAGCCGCCTGATGACCATGTTGGTTTGTTCCATCCCAGGTGACACTATGACGACCTGCCTCCTGTGATGCCGAGACAAGCGTCTGCACTTCTCTACCCGATACGTCGTAGACGATCAGTGAAACCTCCAACTGCTCTGGTATTTCATATTCAATTGTTGTTGATGGATTGAAGGGGTTGGGGTAAGCAGAAACTATTTTGGGCGTTGAGGGAAGCCCTGGAGGATTAATACCCAGCTCTCCATAGTAGTGAACATTAACATTCCAGTCCCAGACAAAATTTCTGATATGCCAGCCCCAGTCGTCCTGGCCACACCTCCCAGTCGGAGAAGATTCTGTGGTATAAAATTTTAAACCCGGTTGTGGTTCCATTTGAAGCTGGACCGCAGAGAAAGCTATCTGAGTCTCCTCCTGTACATCTGTAACACCCTCATATCCTGAAAGTTTGACCAGGACCGCGAATGGTTCATTTGCAGTAATAGGGGGTTCATCACCCGCGACCATAAATAAAGTATAGGGTCCCTGGTCTTCATCATTTGGGTCAATGGCCAACGAAGCAAACCCTGAATCAGGCCATATTTGTCCACCCAATGGATCATATGAATAATCTTCTAGAGCCCCATCTACATCATTTATTCCACCCCAGACCCAATTAGAGCCAAATGCTTCAAAGCCCGTGGACTCATCATAGTATCCGAGATGACCTGCAATACAGGAGTCTGCTATTTCGCCTGTCTGGATTTCCGGCCAACTGGTGTACTCTGGGACCACTATCTGGATTGCCAATATTACCCCTTCAAACATAGGCAGATCTGCAAAATTGAATTCAATTGACTCAATAAAGCCATCATTTTGAGGTATATAGTACTGTAAGAAATAGTCTCTTTGATAACCAGCCAGACTGGTATCCACTGTTAGACCCTGAGTCCAACTAAGCGTGACAGATGTATCACGGAAAGAGGTGGATCGCTCCTCAAACCCCAATCCTTGTACACAAAAGAACAAGAGTAATGCAGAAAACATGACTATATGTGTTCTATGTTTGTCCATTTGGAGCCCCCTACAGATGTTGTACTAATATCCCCAAGAATGACTTTTGTCTGAGGACTCAACTGGGGGTGTCTCTTTAGCCTTATCTGGCCTTGACTTCTTTTCGGCCGGGATTTCGGGTTTTTCTGCGGTCAATGACAGGCCAAAAGGCTCCAACAGATTGAACACACGCAATACCTGGATCATGGTGGAGAGTTGGATAGAGTTCCCGGCCTCGATCCGTTCAACGGTGCGCTTGGAAACACCAGCTTTTTCAGCCAACCCCGCCTGGGTGAGTTTTGCCAGACCACGCTGCTGGGTCAAGCGCGCGCCAATTTCATTGAGAACAGCTTCTGTCTTGGTTGAATTTTTGATCATCATGATATGGGTCCAGTTCTATAGGTTTCGCCAATAATAAGAACCAGGGCAGGGGAATACGAGGGAAAAAGCGTGTAAAGGAGCGGGGTCGCCAGAGCTGACGATGACAAAACAGCTTGTAGAACATAACCTTACGAAGGTTTTACTTGTCCGGCGTAGCCTGAAAGACGTAGACGGAAACCTTCGTAAGGTTAATCTTCACAAGGAAGTAAAAAATGTTTGTATGTTAATACCATACAATTGTATACTATAGCCAAACAAAAGGTCTTGTGAATTTACTTGTAGAAATATTATCATCCCGTGTCAGGGCAGAGCTTTTCAGGCTCTTCTTCGGGCTTGATCATCCAGAAATGCACTTGCGGGAAATCGAGAGGCAATCAGGTTTCTCCATCGGGTCTGTTAGACAGGAGGCCACGAAGCTTGTCAAGCATGGCCTCATGATCAAACGTACTGACGGTAATCGCACGTATTATAGCGCCAATAGACAAAGCGCCATTTTTCCCGAGATACATTCACTCGTGATGAAAACCGTTGGTTTGGTAGATCTTTTTGTTTCAGTCCTGGATATTCCAGAGATCCAGATAGCCTTTGTTTTTGGCTCTATTGCAAAAGATACGGCTGGACCCAAAAGTGATATCGATCTTTTCGTCATTGGTGATGTCGGCTTACGCTTTTTAAGTAAAAGGCTTATGGAGGTCAAAAACAAAGTGGGCAGAGAGATCAATGTTCACAGCATGACTCAAGCTGAATTTGTGAATCGCCGGGATGCAAACGACCATTTCGTTGTTTCTGTGGTTTCATCACCCCATCTAATGATTATCGGTGACATGAATGAGCTTGCGAGCCTGGTTTGAGAATGGGTGGCTGCGGTCACATCAAACTAGCAGGCAGGAAATCACCAACCTCCTGGCGATTGCCTATAGAGATATTGACGATGCCGGCCAGCAAAGAATCTCTTCTGACTGGCGTTTTGGAATTGCATACAACGCAACCCTAAAGCTTTGCACTTGTCTTTTGTATGCTGAGGGATATAGACCAGAAAGACATCTCGCACACTACCGTACGCTTCAAGCGTTGTCTGCCATTATGGGGTCAGTAAGAAATGATGATGTGGCATATCTTGATGCCTGCCGCATGAAGCGCAACACCCTGGAATATGATAATGCTGGCATTGCTTCTAGCCAGGATGCTGAAGAACTGCTGGAATTTGCAGTAGAACTTCGAGATGATGTCATCGAATGGCTCAAGCAAAACCACAAAGAATTGATTGACCAAGAATAAGTACCAGACATAACCTTACGAAGGATCTACTTGTCCGGCGTAGCCTGAAAGACGTAGACGGAAACCTTCGTAAGGTTAATCTGTATTTATCCCACTAGCGCTTCCAGCTGATCCACCAGTGTTTCGATATACCTCAAACTTTTACGCCAGAAATCGGGGTGGTTGATATCTGCACCAACAATAGCGGTTAAGTCAGCCGGACTGGCTGAGCTTCCCCTGGACAGGAACTCTTTATATTTGGGAATAAAGGAGTCGCCTTCTTCCAGGTATTGCTGATACAGGGCGAAGACCAGCAGGTTTCCAAAGTTGTAGGCATAGACATAAAAGGGCACATTAAAAATATGGGGGATGGATGACCACTCCCAGGCATATTCCGGTGTGATGGTCACGCTGTCACCAAACATCTTCTCCAGCTCAGCCGTGTATAGCTCGCATAGTGCCTGAGGGCTCTGGAGTTGATCATTGATGGCCTTGTGTGAAGCAATTTCAAAAGAACTGAACATGTTTTGACGATGTGAACTGGCAAAAATATCTTCCAGTTTGCCGGTGAGCATGGACTTCTTGACCTCTACATCAGTCTCTTTCTTTAGCAGAGAATCCGTAAGCACCATCTCTGAAAAAATGGAGGCGGTTTCAGCCAGAGGTAAGATGGAATGATAATTCATCAACTTCTGCTTACTGGAAAGCATGGCGTGAATGGCGTGTCCCAGTTCATGGGCCATGGTGGAAACATCACGAACCTTGCCCGTGTAATTCAAGAGGACATATGGTTTCAAGTCAGGGGTTGAGCTGGCACAAAAAGCACCGCCCCGCTTGCTGGGTTCCACAGGAGCATCAATACGATTTTCGTCAAACATGGCTTTGGCCATTTCATAAAAATCAGTATCAAAGGATTTGAAGCCATCAAGAACCAGCTTCTTGGCGTCTTCGAAAGGATAGGCCTTTGATGATTGAGGCAGGGGTGCATAAATATCAGCCAGGGTCATCTCGTCCATGCCTAGCATTTTGGCCTTCAGTTTGTAGTAACGATTAACCAGAGAATAGGACTCGGTAGTCACATCATTCAAAGCCTGAATAGCCGCATCACTCAAATCATTATGGGTGTTCATGGTGCTGATGGGTTGATCGAAACCACGCAGGTCAACCTCAATACCATGGTCCTTGACCAATGAGTTGTAGAGGTGGTTAATAACCAGTGCATTATCTTCATAGCGTGTGAAAAACATCTTCATGGCCCTTTGGCGAACAAGGGCATCAGGATGCTGTCGCATGGCGCGAAGCTGGTCTCCGTTAAGTGTTTTGGTTTCACCGTCCAGCTCAAACTCAAACGAAAATGAAGCCGTGAGTTCCCCATATAGTTTTTGATGGGCATTGCTGCCATTCAAATCTTTGAGGTTTATAACCTGCTCTTCTTTTTCTGAGAGGTTGTATTTGGCGTTCTTACGCATTTTGGCAATTTTGTATTCAAAATCTTTCAGGGCGTCTGCGCCTTCAAACTTGGCAAACTGCTCATCAGAAAGGTTGCCCAACTCCAGAGAGAAAAAAACCAGGAGATTCGAGGTGGTTGAAGAAGACTGTTCAATTTTACCCAGCAGGGCTTTGATTTTATCGTCTGCCGTGTCAACAGCATATTCAAGATTGACAAACATACTGAGTCGATAGAGGGGACCACTTATGGCCTCCAGCTCATTGTAGGCACCGGCCAGCGCTTCAGGTGTGAGCTCACCCAACTTGCTCCGGTATTGTTCGACAAAGCGTTCAGCCTGTTGGCGGCTTTCATTTAAAACGATTTCAATTTTTGGATCATCCAGTCCCGAAAAAAGTTCACTTAAATCCCAGCGAACGTTTTCTGCTCCAGTTACTTGTGTACTCATTTATCTCTCCCTATCATATGTATTCTTATTTTCGCCTCAAGCTAAGCGAGGCAGGTGCTGTTGTTAAGAAAATTCGACATACCTGCGAGAAGTTCAGGAGGGCAAGAAAGCTGTTGAACCACGGATTTCACAGATTGCCACGGATAAACACGTTTGGTTTATACCCCTGTCATTTGCTGATAGTAAAATTCGAGTTTAAAGGTATATCTCTCTGGAAAGGGTTGGGTTGAGATTCCTTTAAAATTAAGAGGAAAGAAAAGTTTAACGCCAATGGAGAAGAGATTTGTTAGTTTATGGGGTCAAAGGAGCATGGAATTCATATGGCAAAAAATTTAGATAAAATCAAAGTAATTGGCGATCGGGTTCTGATTTACCCCGATTCAGGTCAGGACCGCACCTCGTCAGGTCTGTATTTGCCGCCAACGGTTACAGAGAAGGAGT
Organism: Candidatus Neomarinimicrobiota bacterium; assembly: GCA_016784545.1. Lineage (NCBI taxonomy): Bacteria > Pseudomonadati > Fidelibacterota > Fidelibacterota bacterium. Next base: position 32,342 of record JADHUM010000029.1, on the reverse strand, counting down.
CCGTTCAGGGGGGCTATGTGGTGGCTGTAGGGCCGGGAACCCCCTTGGCCAGCACAGAGGGTGAAGACGATGTCTGGCAGGCTTCAGATGCAAGCAAGGTAAAATATATTCCCCTGGAGATTGAAGTGGGGGACTATGCGCTCTATTTGAAAAAATTCGCCATCGATATTAAATATCAGGATGAAAAATATATCATTGTGCCCATGTCAGGGATTCTGGTGGTAGAGCGTGATGATGACAGTATTGACCTGAGTGATATTTTAAAATGAGAATGTGAGAGAGATAATGCCAAACACCAAGATTAACCCCAATGAACTGTTTTCTTTGCTGGTGAACCAGCTAAGTACTGGAGCCTGGTCTCAGTTGGGTAAAACACCCAATCCTCTGACAGGCAAACCAGAGAAGAATCTTGAAGCAGCAAGAATCAGTATTGGCATTCTGGAAGCCCTGCTCTTTAAAACGGCCGGCAACCTGACGCGCCAGGAAGATATCTTACTTTCCGATAAGGTGAGAGAGCTGAAGTTAAGTTTACAGGAAGAATTGAATAAGTAGCCCTGAAACTAGAGTCAACGCCACTCAGCCAAATAGTCACCTTGGAGAAACGACCAGTATATTTCTAATTACTGTCTTCAGCCTTGTTGGGTTTTAAGAAAAGTCCTGCCAGGGGTCCCCATATTAAAATGAGGTGTGTCGCGGCACCGGCGGCAAGAGTATTTTGAATCTGATCATAGCATCCAGTTCCCTTGAGAGCGAATGAGCACCCCAGAATCACTGCCCCCCAGATGATGGCGCTGCCAAGAATAAATGCCCCGAGTGAGACTATTTTCTTATCCATTTGGACTCCCTTTATTTATTTATTAAAAAATGTAAGATTAAGCAGAACAAAAAGTATAAATATATTCCGGGGCGCTTAACCCCTGGCGATTTTATTGGTTTACCCGCCAGAGTATAACGCTAACGTCCTCACTTGCGCTGGCAACCAGGCGACCGTCAGGACTGAAAGCCATGAAGTTCACGTCATTGTCGTGGCCAGTCACTGTTTGCATTAAATGTCCTGATTTAACGTCCCACAAGCGCAGGGCTATGCCCTGAAAATAACCGGAAGATCCAAAACGATACTGAAGAAGTTCTCCCAGGAGCGCAGATGGGTTTGCTCCACTCATTTCAAAAGAATCATTTTCTTGGTCTTGTTGAATTGGCCTGCTTCAATTGAGTATAGGTAGATGCCACTTGGCGTGTCCATGGCATTCCAGGTTATTGAGTAAGTACCTGCTGCAAGTTCTTGATCAACCAACTTTGCCAGCGTAGATCCATCAATCCTTAGAATTTTGAGCACAACCTTGCTTTCCATTTGTAAATCAAAATCTATTCTAGTGATAGGATTGAAGGGGTTAGGATAATTCTGCTTTAGATCATATTGTCTTGGGGATTGTAAAGATGGATTCGTTTCAATTCCAACAGTTGGGGTGAGATAAAAAGTCACCTGGCAGATGCTATCTGGCCAAATTTGTATGATCGTGTCCTGATCGTAAAACCCTTCAATAGAAGTCGAAATATCGTTCAAGATAGCTACCCTGTTGAATTGATAGTAGCCCATACTATCTGACCGTACGCCAAGAGTATCCCAATAACCTGGACCACCGATACCACCGACTTGGTTATATGAAATTTCATATATAACCCTGACCCCTGGGACTGGAATATCCTCAGAATATAAAACATACCCTTCAATGGTTCCCACACCTCCATCTAAATCATTCTCGCCACCAGGCGTTGGTGTATTATCTATATACCAGAATGGCGAAGCGTCTTCACCATTGCGAAACAAACAGATGCTTTGACCTGGCAGTGGGCAAGAAATTTCAGAATGATCGACAGCACCATACCTTATTTCATCCACCCATTGATCGGTGCTATCAAAGAGCGTGATTATTTCTCCTGATGAACCGGGTGTAAAAGATGACTGGAGGCTATCTGATCTAAGTAGAAGGAAACCGTTCTCTTCTGCCCTGAGCCCCGGATTAAAATAGGCGGTGTCAGAGGATGTGGCGAGATACCAACCGTTCAGGCTGAGCTCATACAAAAGTCCCCAGTCATCTTTAAGCTCTATTGCCCACTCAGTGGAATTGAAATCAGCGAACTGGATTTCTGAAAAAAACTTAAGTTGAACGGGATTTGCGTGAACACTTCCAATGAGTAGAAAAACGGATACAATTAGAATTGTTGTTTTATTCAATTTTTGTTTCCCCCGCGTTATTTTAAATCCTTATGGGGAAGATAATTCTCTCTTGTGATAAAGTGTATTAAATAGTCCATCTGAATTATTGTTAAATCCATATCGCTGGTCTGGTTGGTATCAGGCCGGGGTTTTTGTCCCGACACCGGTGTAGGCTGGTGTTAAACTGTTCATAATTCTTAGTGGTTTCTCAAATTCTGGGTTTGCACTGATTTTAAATATGATAGCATCTCATAATTTCTTCTTTGCCCGGCACGATCCAAGGCAGAATCACCGGTTGAATCCTTCAGGTTGACATCCGCCCCATAAAGCCCGAGCAAAAAGACTTTTGCTCTTTTTAATGGCCTGGATCAGGTGTGGCGTTGACGCCTTTCGAAGTTGTGCCCCAGAATCAAGCAGTATCGCCTTGCACGCCACTGCATGTGGGTCTGCCCTAGGCTAGTTTGTTGTGAATTTTTCAACCTCTTACGTACAACCCAATACTCGGAAACAAAATTGGTGATCCAGAACCAGGTATGAAACAATTAAGCTCTGGTTGAATGCGAAAACTTTTTCCAAATGAATAACCAATCACTATGGAAGGCACGCGAAGTCTACCGTTTTCATCAGCCCCTGAGTTCAACATCCTTGCTCGACCTTCTCCATGAAAAATGTTGTGTTTAAACCCTAAATAGATGCTTTCAGTACCAATCATTAACATTGGGTGATATCCCATTAAATCAAAAGATTCAGAATCCACATTACGAGAAGATGTATATGACATTCCAAAATCTACTGAAACCAGGAAGGGACCATTTAGCAGTCCATATTTGGCGTCAACCGTCAAAACGCCTCCATAGAAAAGCACTCCCGAGGTTCTCAATCCCACGTCAACATTCTTAACAAGACCTCGTCGATAGAGGATATCGACAGAGGGTTTTCGAGTGTCTTTTGTATCTCCAATTCCCTGCATTATTCCAAGACCTATCAAATCTTCATCTACCCCCAATGGTTTAGGCGTTTGATAGGTCCCATGCGAAACGCAAGCGTTTAGCATTAAAAGAATCAGTACTAATTTTCCATTGTGTCGTCTCATATAACCAATCAATTAAAGTCACACGAACAGTTGTACCAAGCCGTCGGAAAACAAGACCAGTATGCTTTATCTAATTTTCAACGACCAGCTCGAGAAAGTTTCAATATCCAAAACACGATTCTGTTCGGTTTGGTACTTTGCTATGTGTAAACATGTTTAACTGCAAATATTGAAGTCAGATATATAGGCATAGTATTTTGACTTACTTCATAAAAGATAATTAATTCTTATTGCTGACAATCTGATTTGCAATTTCCCGACAGAAGTTTATATCTGATATAGATAAATACACCAATTCACCAGATTCTCCTTTAAACTTATTCATAGTAAAATATGTTGGGAGGTTTTCAGGAAGCTCTCCAGTTAGTGTTTTTGTAATTACACATGCTGTTAAAAATGTACCTAAAACTGAAGGATGGCGACCATCAGAATTGAAGAGTTCAATACGTGGTTTTAATTTATGGGCCAAGTTCCACGCTGGGCCTATTGGCAGGACGTCAGTATTAATTTCTCTGGATAATGTTGAATATGCACTTGTTAATTCTTCCTGGTAATTATATAACTTTTGTGGTGCCCAGCTAGAAAAGATGAATGGCTCAGCTCCATTTTCTTTAACATAATCACAAAACAATTTTCTATATACAATAAAACTATCAGGGTGGCTCATGGGTGCCATGCTTTGTCCCTGGAGGATTACGATATCAAACTTCTCCTTCTTTATGATTTCTTTAGTTTTTAGTCCGCCTGTTCCCCGCCAATGATCGCTTATCTTGACTCCCGGACCAACAGACATTTTTGCAACAAGATTTATATGTGCACTATCGGAAATCATGGAAACCATTTGGGGAAGATCGTTGGAATAAGTGAAACTGTTTCCTACAAACAGAACATAAAGTGTATCTTTTGAGGTTTGAGAAAAACAGGTATCATTATTAACATAAAGGATAAAAACTAAAACTATCAGTACATTCCAGTTACATTTTCTCATTGAAAGTTATAACTCCACAATAATTAATATTGTTTTGGATAGACCACCAGGCACTCCTATTCCGCCCATCCTTCCAGTTTTACATTTCTTATATAGAGCTCTTAATGAATGCACAAACATGAGATGATATGCCACGATTAGTAGGGCTGAACTCCAATAGTCACAAATTCCAGTCACTGCAATTTTGTCAAGTACAACCAAAACAAAAAATGGTAGAAATACGAGTGTGAAAAGGTATCTAAACCTGGTTCCAACCATGGTTCCACCCCAACCGACAGGGTCAGTAAATATGTTTGCTACTAAAGGTGGTGATTTTGTCATGACTTAATTCTCCAGCCCAGAATTATTGTTTTCGCTGCCCCCGCTTTCCTTCGCTTTTAACATTAAGTACAGGCGTCGTATGGTGTAAAGAAACAAAAACTGCCACACGATAAATATTGTAATTCCAAACCATCTTGGATCATCCAGTTTTATGGAGATCATTATAACAAAACTCGTCATAAGCGTGCCAAAAAACCAGAATCTGAACCAAGTACCGGTCAGCTCTTCAGCGAAACGCAATGGATTTGCCAAAACCATTGAATGTTCTCTTATCCACTTAAGCATTTTTGCTACCTTTCTACGGCTTGAAGCCTGAACTGCTTCCTGAAACATACTCGCTTTGTTCGATAATTGTATCCATCTACGTCACTGTCGTTTTGCCCCCCCCCGTGTCTTTGATCCCGCAGTAGGGCAATACGGAGTGTCGGGATGAGTCAGCTCTATGTTTTAGCTAGAAGACCGAAATCAGACTTAAGCTCAAGGATTTTGAGAATTATCTCCAGCTGCCCACTTTGTAAATGCTACGTAATACAAAGTCACTAGATTTATGATGGGAACCACAAATAAAAGACTGAGCGCAGGATTAAAACCAGCCTTTTGCAGGATCTTCCAAAAAGGAATAATTACCAACACAGAAATCAACGAGTAGGATAAAAATCCATTCATGCTAGACATAATTTACCTTTCTTGTATTTATTGTTATCGGTCTGACAAACGGTGTTTATACGGTCTTGTAAAAAAGGACGGCTTCCTCAAAACGCATGACCACTGTTTTTGCATGATAGGGATATTCAGAACCCTTATTTACCATAGATGTTTAACAAACCCGCTTTTGAATAGTAGTGTTTAAGAATCTCCTCAAAACTGCGACCCCTGGTGGCCTGGGCGACGGCGCCACTCTGGCACATGCCCACACCATGTCCCCAGCCAGAGCCACGGATAACCACCTTGTCACCCCTCCGTTTTACATAAAAAGCCGAACTCCGCAGTGAGGGACTAAAAAGCTGTCGCAGGGTGAGTTCCCCATTTATATCAAGCTTGCCCTTCTCAAAAAGAATGCGGGCTTTATAAATGCGTCCAGAGGGTCCCCGCTTTAAAACACGGATTCTCCTGAACAAACCCAGATCCCGGTCGTCGGTGAGCATGTCAGTTAATTCTTGAACCGTAAATTCCCGGGACCAGCGAAAATTGTTCCTGCTCCAGCTGGGCAGGAAAGCGTTGGGGTCCGGATTGCAATAGACATCCGGCGAGGATTTTATCCAGCGCCTGGCTTTCCAGTTGCACCTCAGGTTCGGTCCCCTCCGATTCTCGTTGTCTGGCAGGGACACGCCATAGCTTTCCAGCCGATTCCGGCCAGGCCAGACATTCTGGATAAGTTCAGCTCGACCACCACAATTTGAGGCGTAAAAGGCATTCATGGGTTGCCCGCTCTCGCTGATGATCAACCCCGCTGTTTCCTCGACTGACTGGTCAGACCGGGCGGTGCGCCGCTTGTTACCACTAAAGACCTGGCATTCCACATCGGATGTGAGATCATAGAACTCATCACTATAGAGTTTGGAGGTCAAGGCGATGACAGCTTCGGATCTGGCAGCTACTGCCTGAGCCTTGAGGGCTTCCAGGGGGGATGTGCCGCCAATTTCATAAGGTACAACCCCTTTCAGGTAGGTTTCCAGGGGCAATTGAACCACAACATCCATTTCTTGATGTGTCCCGATATATATATGGAAGGCACCTTCATAAATCCGGTCTTCCACACCAGCCCACCACCAACCAACCCCATAGGGAACAGATTTAATTTTAACTGAAGCGGTGTCGCTGTTTGATCTAAACATAAAGGATGGGGTCTTGGCCAGCAAGGTGCCCGAGGTGTCAAAAACAGAGATTTGTCCGCCACTATTAATAAGTTGAATCTGAGAATTTACGGGTAGTGTCATTTTTGCAGCTGATGTGTTTCGAAAAAACCACTCACCCCTGAGGGAGATGTTGAGTGTATCCAGGGTATTGACGATTCTAACCCTGACCTCTGGCTCCTGATTGAATAGATGCTGAGCCATGCCAGAGCATACAAAAAGGGCGAGGAGAAGAAAGCGCTTCATTTGTTCCTCTTTTCTATAAAAAGGTGTGAGGTGTTTTAAAGATTTGCATCCAGAATGTCTCGGATGCGTTCGACGCTGACAGGTTTGATCACATAGCCCAGAGGATTCAGGGAGTTTATTTGAGCAATAACGTCATCATCGTGATAGCCAGTAAGGAAAAGTATTTTGGTATCAAGTGTTTTCAGGATGACCCGGGCAGTTTCAATGCCATTGAGGCTGCCAGGCAGGTTAACATCCATCAAGATGACATCCGGCTTTTCTTCCGCGGCAATTTTTATGGCCCTTTCGCCACGGGTGGCCAGGGGGCAAACCCCATAGCCTGCGGCTTCCAGCCCCAGCTTCAGGGAGGAGGCGGTGATAACTTCGTCTTCAACCAGCAGGATGCGTGTTTGTTCTACCATAATATCCCCAGAATCTTTTGAACTCAGGCTACTAATCTAACTTCAGGCTGGGGATAGTAATTAAATACTTTACCCCCTTAGCAGTAGATATTTTCAAGGTACCCAGAAGCTGTAGCTCGACAATATCGTGAATAATCTTCACCCCAGATGTGTCTGTAGTGTTTAAATCCACCCCAGACTTCAACCCCACGCCATCATCCCCGACTTCTATGGACAGGCCACCTTTTCCAAGCTTCCTGGTCCTGATTAGAATTTTCCCATCTCGATGATCTGGGAAAGCATACTTCAAGGCGTTACTGATTATCTCATTTATCACCAAGCCCAAAGGAATGGCAGTCTGAATATTCACAGTAATTGCCTCGGGGAGACAATCCGGGGTGATGTTCCCAAGCGAGGTTTTATATGCCAGAATGAGCCGCTCAACCAACTTTTCCAAATACTCATCCAGTTGGATCTCTGACAAACTCTTGGATCTGTACAGAAGATCATGAACCATACTCATACTATATATCTGATTGGTCATTTCTTCGACCAGAATCTGAGTCTCGTCATTTTTAGCCTTCAGGCCACGCATTTCCAGTAAGCCGATAATAACCTGCATATTGTTTTTGGTTCGGTGATAGACCTCTTGTAGAAGAACGTCTTTCTCCTTCACGCTGGCCTGAAGCTCAAGCTCCCTTACTTTTAGCTCGTCGGTCTGAAGTTGGATGAGTTCGTCTGCCTGGGCTCGAACCAGGGCGCCACCAATCTGGTTGGCAAAAATTTTCAGTTTGGGCAGATCATCGTCCTGGAATTTTTCAGCGATATAACTTTGCAGGGTGAACAATCCAATCTGGATCCCCTCCCAGAAGATGGGTACAAACACTAGCGACAGGCTAAGTCGAGATGCATCACCAAAAGGAGACAAGGGTTGTTCTTTTGAGGACTTCTTGCGATTGATCAGGAGTGGCGAGGGAAGAATAAAGGTATTCTCAATATTTTCTACATCCATAATATAGGAGCCGTTCTCGACCTCAACCGGTGTATCCTGTCCGGAAAAGGTATCCTGGGAAAACAATCCAGCAGCTTCATTTTTTTCGAGATTGATGCGATATAAAGCAAAGGCATCATAACCAAAGAGGTCATAAAGCAAGGAGGCGGCAAGGATTCCCACCTCTCGCGGTTTGAGGGAAACGGTAAGCTGGCGGGCAAGTCGACGCAGGGAATCACGAAACCGCTCATACTCATTTAGCTCAGTCACATCCTGGAGTGAGGTCAGAAAGGCCTTGGGCTGTTTGTTTGTGTCAAAATGTGGAAGATAGCGGATCTCCAAATCGTGAGCCCGGCCATCGGGACCTGTAGTCGTCCTGGAGTAGGAGAACGCCTCCCCTTTAGAGATTCTGGATAGATAGGGTTGAATTTCTGAATACGTGTGCGCCGGAATGATTTGGTTGAAAGATTTTCCGATGACATCGGCCTTCTTATAGCCATACCAGTTTGCATAGGCTTCGTTTACGTAGAGATATTTCTCATTCATATCTGAATAAGAAAAAAGCCCTGGAATCGTATCAACGATCAACTCCAGGAGTTCTTTGTTTTCGGCTATCTCTTCTCGAGCAGAGGCTATCTCAGTCACATCATCCATTTGCACCAAAAAAGCCATAACATCTCCATCCTCGGCCTCAATAGGTATCAGGGTCAGGACATAAACGAACGCTCCTCGCGATTTTGACTTGTGGTGATACGGGAAGCTACAAACCTCGCCCTTTAATAAGCGGGGCAGGTATTCTAAGCCAGCAGTCAGGGCTCCTTCTGGAACAAATTTTTTGAGAGGTTCCCCAAGGACATCTTCACTTTTGGCCTCCAGAAGTTTTGCAGTGGTCTGATTTACGTACAGGAGTGACAAGTTAGTGTCGACCAGAAAAAGATAACTGGTTAAGTGGCCTGTGATGACTTCCAGTTGTTGACGACTTTTTCTCATTTGCTCGCGGGCCAAGACCCTTTCATGAATATCATTAAAAGAGAGCAGGATGAGGGTTTTATTGATTTGGTCTACCGGAACACCTTTTATTTCGACCCAACGCTCTTCGCCAGACAGGGTGAGATATTTTTGCTCTCTAACACCTGCGACAGGTTTTCCGGTTTTAAGCAGGTTTTCAATCCCCTCGTGAGCAGCCTGACGAAAATCTGGATGGACCAGCTTAAAAAGGTCCATTCCCAGCACTTCCTCAAGGCTTTCAGCTCCTGCAAAATCCAGGGCTGCCTGGTTCGCATCCAAAAGGACCCCCTTGTCATGAAGTACCATGGCAGTCGGTGAATAATTGAATGCCCGGCGATACCTCTCCTCACTGTTAAGCAGGGCCTTGCGAGTGATAAGCTCATCAGTAACATCCCGAAACGATGACATGATAACAATCCGTCCCTGATCCTCAATCGGTACTGACATGACCTCTACATCGCGCACCTCACCGGTGGCAATAACAAACTTCTGACTCACGATATTGTTAGGCTGTTTGGAATCGAGCAGCGCTTTTATTCGTTTTCTCGAATTGCCCACAGAGTCTGGATGTATAAATGCCGAGACAGGACTTTTAACATATTTGTCTGGGTCTTCTGCCTTGAAAAAGTCCAGGGCAGCCCGATTGGCCGTCAAGATCACCTTTCCATCATGAACAACGATGGGGTCAGGAGAATTGTTGAAAAGGGTTTGATAACGACTCTGTGCCTCTTTGAGATCAGTATAATCTATCAGAGTGCCGACAAACCCCGCGGGATCGCCCTGGGCATCCAGGTAAGGCGCTTTTCGTGACAGCATTTGTCGTGTGATGCCAGAAGCATTTTTAAATTCAGTGGCGTGGGCCTGGAGTTCATTGTTCTGGAAAAGCTTGAGGTCATCTTTTTCAACCTGCCGCGCTGAAGGGGTCTTCCAAACCTCAGTCACCGTCTTCCCCAACATATCACCCCTCTCTTTTCCAAAGAATGTCAAGTAGGCATCATTTAGCATGGTGTAGCGACCATCAGGGTCCTTGGCATACATGAGTATTGGCGTGGCATCAAACAAGGCTGTGATCTGGTTTTTCTGGTCAAGGAGGCGTTCTTTGGTTTTATTCCGTTCCGTAAGATCACGAACAATACTTACCAGGGTGCCATCGGAAAGCTTTTTGGAATTCATTTCCACAGGGATGAGGGTGCCAGCTTTAGTACGAAAAGCTCGCTCCGAAAGCACGGTGAGTCCCTCATTCACGAGATCATAGCGCAGGGGTTTTCTCACCAAAACATCTGGTTCAAATAAGGCCGATAAATTCATTTTGAGCAGTTCATCGTTGGAATATCCAAGCAGGCGTGTGGCTGCCACATTTGCCTGAATAATCTCACCCTGAAACGTGGCTTTTAGAATCACATCGGCTGCCTGGTCGATGAGTTCCCGATAGCTTCTCTCGCTGGCCTCCAGGGCCGCCTCTTTCATTTTCAGCTCATCGTGAAGCCGGGCATGAAAGAGAGCCAGGGAAAGTCTGGATGTCAGCAGCACCACTATCTCACGGGTCTCTGCGGGGATTCCGCCCGGTTGGCGAGATCCAATATTTATGGAGCCAATGGCTTCGTCCCCTATTATCAAAGGGACATCAAAGAAAGATTGAATCCCAGCCTCCAGAAGGGAAAGAATAACAGAGCTTGGCTTGGGGAGGGATGATATATGGCTGTAGTATTTTGGCTCGTTTTTATTGGACCCGGGGGCATTGTGAAGTTCTGAAAGGGGATGCCTGTCACCAGTTGAAAGATGTAAGACGGAGGTATCACGGGTGAAGACTTCAAATTGTTGGTTAGTCTGATCTATGAGCGTTATGGAAATTCGTTCCAGCTTGAAGTTGGTGTCAAAGAAGGATAGGGCTTTGCTGGTAACTCGTTTTATATCAGGCCATGAGATGGCCTGGTCGAAATCCAGAAGTAAGTGAATAAAACGGTGGTCGTCAGACATAAAAAGGTTCTCCAGTATGAAGGGCAAATTTCACCTTGGGGGTCATTTAATGCAAACCAATAAGCGATTTGAGGAGCAGTGTATCCAGATCGCGTAATTTGGCTTGAAAAAAGGGGCTTTCATCCTTAATTGAGGGGGAAAACAAAAAGAGGGAAATATGAAAACACCAATAAAAGCGATACTAATACTAACAATTTTAATGCTTGGCTTGGCCTTAGCACAGGATGAAGCGCCATCCCCGTGGAAAAACTCTGTTAAGGGGGGCCTAAATCTGACTCAAACGGGATTTGACAACTGGTCTGCCGGTGGCCAGAATGCCTTTGCCTGGCAAATGAATCTGAATTACAGTTTTGTACAGAACCTGGAAAAAACCACCTGGTCCCACAAGGGCAAGTTTTTGTATGGGGCCACAAAAACGGGTAACAAGGAACTACGCAAGTCAGTTGATGAAATCAAAATGGAAAGCGTTTTGACTTATAAGCTGGGCTCAAAGATTAATCCCTTTGTCGCCGTCACGGGAGAAACACAATTTGATGCGGGCTATGATTATAGCACGGATTCATCATTTCAGATCTCTGCCTTCCTGGATCCAGGTTATTTCAGAGAGAGTATTGGTGTGGGGTATGCCATCAATGAAAACCTGGGAACACGTCTTGGCTTGTCGTTCAAACAGACAGTTACCTCTGACTATCCTGCGCCCTACGCTGATGACCCCAAGACGACTGAGATTGAAACCTTGCGAAGTGAGATTGGTGCAGAGTCAGTCACTGACTTCACATACAATGTTTCTGAGAACACAGAATACGTTTCCAAACTGGAATTGTTTTCCGCCTTCTCATCCTTTAGCAACATGGATGTGAACTGGGATAATACACTCACGGTAAAAGTCTCTGAGTATATCAACATGAATGTAAACTTCAAGATGGTTTACGATAAAGACGTTTCCGAGAAGCGTCAGATTAAACAATCCATGGCTTTTGGAGTAAACTACACTTTTATATAGACAGGCCTTACAGTTTTTAAAGCCCGCCTGATGGTGGGCTTTTTTTATTTGCATCCCAAAGCATTTTCGATTAACATAGCTTCGTCGAGAGGCAACCATCTTCAAACAAACCATGAGAAGAACATTGTTATTGTGTAGCTACAAACCAGTTGTTGGTTTATGGTAAACTGTTTCCCAAAAAAGGAGACACAGGGCCTCTTTACATAAAACAAAACCCCATAAATCATGTTGGGGTAAACAATCAAAAAGCGAACAGGGTAGAGTTTTATCTATAGGTTAAAACTCATCCAAAAAGAAAGGAACGATTATGAATCGTTTTAGAAGCATCCTTTTAAGTGGGCTGGTGGCGCTTTTGATGGTTGGGTTTGTAAATGCAGGTGATGTTGACCAGGGCACTCGGCCGGTGGACGTAGATGGTGGTATAGATATCTATATTGGAACATGGGACGCCAATACGTCTCAATGCCTCTCAAGCACAGCATCGAACTGTTTAAAGATCGGTATCAGCATCGATTTTGAATGGCTGAAGAATCTGTTTAATTAACAAAGAAACAACAGGGCGGGGTAAAACCCGCCCCATACAGGGTGTTCACATGATAAAAAAGAGTTTGTGCTTTATGTTCCTGGCAGTACTCGCTTTTGGTCAATTTGAAGTAATAAGAATTTCAGAGGAATTGTCTGGGCAGACAAGAAGTAGCCTCTGGCATGTTTTTAAAAGCGGAGCAATTATAATTAACAACACGGAAGTGATCATACCAGACAAAAGTAGCTTGTTTTTACAAGGAAGGTCCGCCCCTCACGATTACACGAGGATAGACTTGAGGCGATACAAGTCCGATTCTTTTATAGTATATAAAGTCACAGCCAACAATAATATATATGCATATTCTGTTTTAGGTGGTGATGGTCGCAGGTATATCTTTGAGCGTAAAAAGAAAACAGGAGAAATTCAGGGTCCTGTATTAAGACATGGATTGGTAGCAGAAAGGATGTTCTTGCTTGAGAAGAACAATCTTGTGGCTACCGGTGCATACAGACCGGAGTTAATGGGTTTTTTGGATCGATACATGAAAGGTTCAATTGAAGAGCAAAGAAAAAATGCAAAAGAGAAATACGATCCGCTTTACGAAAACCATAAGGCGTACACCATATCAGTTTATGATAACGATTTAAATGAAATTGATTCTGGAAATGTAATAGATCGGACAGGAGATAATGCCCGGGCTTTTGAAGGGCTGTTTTTGACAATTGCTGTGGATTTAGCCAAGGATAATGTCTTATATCTTATTGATAATGACCAGGGTTATGTTGTAGAGAAATATACCAACCTCACAAAGTTTGACTCAAGCTTTGAAATTAAAAACTCTAGCTTTAAAAAGTTACCGGCCTTTATGACAATGAAGGATCTGGATGATTTCAGAGCCAAGAACAGAGCATATTCGGTGCCCTATGCGTTATACGAAAAAGATGGATTCTTGATGACCTGTTTTTTTCAGGCTCCAGAGTACTTTGACCCTATAGACCCACCATACTATTATGATATCTCGACGGTTGCTGGAGAGACAATGCACTCAGGAGTGCTTGATTATCCTGTCCTGTGTGAGGATGATGGAAACAAAGTGTTTTTCTATGTGAAGCAGGAGGGCGGCTGGTTTGAGGATGACCTGCATTTTCTGGTGGGTGTTACCACCGATGATCTATTGAAGGGATTGGTTTCAAAGACCAGTATCGATGCCAGCATTGAAAACTATAAAAATATTGAATGACGATGGATCAGAACGATGAAAGACAGGAAAGCTCTTGCGGGTGTGCTGAGGTGGTTGTTTTCCATCGGTTTCTTTTTCCTGGCAATTAACAAAGCTGGCTTAATTCTGAAACACGGTCTGGATCCGTATGTTGTCATTACTGGAGCCGCCGGTCTTCCCAAAATATTTAGTTATTACGGAATCGTGGCCGTCATTATAGAGTTTTGCTTTGCAGTGGGGGTGTGGATTGATAAAGTATTTCGACCGGTTATTGTAGTTGCCGGCGTGTTGACATTATTCGGGATAATAATCAGCGTTGCACTCATTGCTTTTAAAGTCCAGTCCGAATGTGGGTGTGGATTACTGGGCGATAATGAGTATGGATTGCTGACTCAAAAGGTCATCATCATGACGGGCTTGATCGTTCTGTATAAAAACAGGCGTACGCTTTTTATAGGCGACGCGACGCACTAGCGCAGCTATTAGCATGCCTTATACAACCAAGTTAATATCTTCTTGTTGTAATTGTCGTGAGAAGGTCAAGCAGTGGGGATCTACGGGTTTGGCGTTATTGTCGAAACCGGGGTGTCCGAGAACACAAAAAGGGGCCCGTAGTGATGCCGACCCCAAAGCATTATGATTCTTAATCCAGAGTGATTAGTTTTTCGAAGAGATCTTTATTTTCTTTTAATTTTTCTTCGTTTCCATACACACAAATCGGGCTGTTTTCAAGAATAGTTAAAACCATTTTCTCATAAGACTTCACATCATCCAGGGTTGTAGTTAAAACTGCCGTTCTCTCACGTTGAAGTTGTTCTTGAGTGAGATTGGTAAAGTACCGCGCTACTGCTGTATTCCCTCGCTGTGAGGCTGTCTCTGGTCGATCCATACCTGAGATGGTCCCAATAATAAAACGTGTCATTTCCATTTGATCAATATCCAGGGTTGATAAGAATTCCGGTGTCTTGGCATAATTCTCAAGAGTACTTCTAAGATTTGGATCACGGTAGGAACCAAAGTATACCTGACCCGTTGGAGAAAAGCGGGCGAAGCCTCCATAAGCTCCCCCAATGACACGGACCTGATTCTTTAACCACTCCCTTGAAATTATCTGATTCAGCACACGGATTTTACCGTCCCAAGAATAACCCAGATCAGTAAAGTCAGTCCCCTGAAGCACATACTGAACTTTTGACGCAGCCATGAGACCTTCGTTTTTCATACTGGATTTAAGAGCCAAATCTCGAAAAGCAGGTTTCTGCTTCCCTAGACCCCTGGAGAATCCCTTAAGCTCTTTCCGGAAGACGCCGATTGCATCATCAGAGCACGTCGTGGAGGCGACCATGTTCTTTTTATTAAACAGGAGCTCGGATACTACAGACAATTCATTCATTAGACCTGCCTGCCGTTCATCAAAATTGTCAACCAGGTCTTTGATAAACCAGTAGTACTCAAGACCGCCAGTCAATTCATCAAACATACCCGCGTTGGTTGTATAAGAGAAGAGTCTCGTCCTGGCATATCCCAGACCATCGCGCTTTACGTTGGCCGACAAGCGTGAATTATGTCGAGTCAGCACATCTTTTATTCGTTCAATATCGTTCAGTTGAGAATGTCTCAAGATTTCTTCGGCGAAGTCAAAAGCCTTTCCCTGGTCAGGTGACATCACTTTGGTTGATAACACAAACTTTGGTATTAGTTGATCATCATCTCGGTTTTGAAGATAACTGGTCAGGTAGGTGCTAAAGCCACCCAGGTGGGTATCCAGGGCCTTGTCAAGCTCACCAAAGGTGTAGTTCTCAGTAGCGATAGACCCCAGCAGGGTGGCCAATAAAGAGGCATAAGGCAGCTGCTCTTCGGTCAATACCCGGAGATCAAAAAACAAGCGGATATAGCTGATGTCGTTGGTGAAGGTGTCGAAATGTAAATACGGAATTCGTGAGACCCTTGATTCGTCTGCAATAAACCAATCAGCCTCTGGATTTATATCCTCAAGATCCAATAGAGGAATAGTAGCAAGGGCATCTGGCGTATCTTCAGATTTTTGATAATCAACCAACATGGCAGTGTGATCAACCAGCAGTGTCACCTCTTCAGACGAAAGACTTTCTTTGTAGGCAGACAGCTCGGTATCGGTACGGGCGTCATTTTCACCCTCCAGTCCCGGCTGTGGGTTCAGTGTAAACAGCAAGGCATGGGGATTATTGATAAATGACTTGGTGATGAGTCCTTCAAGAAACCCCAGAGGCAGAGCCTTTTTAAAATCCGCCAGGGTCTTTTCATATTCAAGGCCAATAAAGGGGTCGTCTGACCAGAACCAACTGCCCAGGGCTTGTCTATTGTAGTATAGTCCCTTCTGGGGCGTGTTGCCTTCACGGAGACTGAACTCGATGCGGTTCAATATTCCAGTTATGGCGTCTTTGTCCAGTCCTTGACGGGCATTTTTTTCCAGGGTCTCAAAAACGACCTCTTTGAACCTCTCGCCATCGCCGGGATTGGCATTTTGGACCTGAATATGCAAAACATTCTGCTTTAGATCGTCAACCCACGCACCCACATCTTTACCTATTCCAGCCTCCTGGAGTGCCAGACGAACAGGGGCAGACTCATTGTTAAACAGAGCCTGGGTTAAAACGTTCAATCCCAGACCAAGCTGATGATCAGTACTCAAACCAATGACAAAAGAAAGCGAGAGATATGTATTGCCTTCCAGCTCCGAATCTTCCGTGGCTGAGTAGACCCCAGAGGCTGAGCGCAGCGCTTCGAAGGGTGGCTGCAAGGGGATATCTACGACTTGATCAGAGGATGTATATTTTGAAAGATAGTGTTCATCTATAAAGGCCAGCTCTGATTCTGTGTCACCATCTCCATACAGAAATATATAAGAGTTGGAGGGATGATAATAGGTACGATGAAAATCAATAAAATCGTCGTAGGTCAACGTGGTGATGGCCGCAGGATATCCTCCTGATGAAAATCGGTAGGGGGTATCAGGAAAAAGCTGTTGGTCCACGAGGTAACCCAGCTCCCGGGTTGGACTTGAAAACGCCCCCTTCATCTCATTATAAACCACACCCTTGTAGGTCAGGCTTGAGTCGGCATGTTCCAGATCGTGGTGCCAGCCTTCTTGTTCCAGAATACGAGGATCTTCATAAATGAGTGGATTGAAAACGGCATCGAGATAGATATGCATGAGCGTGCGGAAATCTTTTTCGTTCATGCTGGAAACAGGATAAAGTGTGATATCACTGCCTGTCATGGCATTGAGAAAGGTGTTTAAAGAACCCTTGGATAAAATATCAAAGGGGCTTTTTACAGGAAAGTTTTTGGACCCATTCAGTACAGAGTGTTCTAGAATATGGGGGGTTCCGGCATCCGACTCAGTAACGGTTTTAAAGGTAATGCAGAAGGTCTTGTTCAAGTCGGCATTTGAAATCTTTAGTAATCGAGCACCAGATTGCTTATGCTGAAACAAGAGGCATTCAGCATCCACTTCTTTTACAAAACGTTTTTCAACAAGCTTGAATCCTGACATTGTATCTCCAGTCTGTGGCTGTGCCGCAATAGTAATACTTAGCAATATGGCAATAAGCAGAGTCGGCATTTTAGGCATGTCTATTTCCTTTATAAAGAATGTTATGGTTGTTTCTATGAAAAACGCCCTCAAGATATAGCACACCTAATGGATAAAAGACCCCAAAAAGAAAAAGCCAGCTAAACACTGGCCTTTTCAAAACCGATTAGAATCTTCCAGGGAAATTAATCAATCACGACCCTGAAGGTAATGGTGCCGTTTCCGCCAGGCTCTAAATCAAGAGCCCTTTCATATTTAATATCCGTGACGGGCGCAGCTTGCGAGGCATCATATCCACCTGCGACTTCATGCTGAAAGGTGATGGTCATACCAAGACCTGCAGCAGAGTTTTCTACATAGGTTGCATTTTCTGGAATCGCCTGATCAACCACAACATTTTTCGCGACGCCTACACCAACGTTGGAATAGGTAACCGTATAGGTCAGGGTATCACCAGGCAATGCAGTCGTGAGATCTACGGTTTCAACCAGGAATAACTCAGGCAAGGGCATTGGAAGACCGGTTGCGCTAATGCTAAAGGTATAGGGGTTTTCGTCATTATCATTTGAGGCAACACTAATGGTCGCCGTACGTACACCCTCAGCACTTGGAATAAAGCGGATGGTAAAGTCGGTGGTTCCACCTCCAGCTGAAATGGTTGATTGTGGTATGAGGGTTACAGCAAAATCACTGGCGTGTGCTCCAGAAATGACAATATAGGGAGATGCGCCTGTCAACGTGAGGATGGCACTTCCTGTATTTTCAATGGAGTAGGTAACCCAACTGGTTGAGTCAAGTATGGTATCCTCAAAGATTGTACTGTCAGCAACACTGGGTGTTGCATCGCTGTTGGCGATAGACACGCCATTACCAAGGATGTCTATTTCCGGACTGGCAATACCGGTACCCTGAATACTGAAATTGAAGGGGTTTTCATCATCATCATTATTGGCAATACTCAAACTGGCTGACCTCAAGCCCACCGCCGTTGGATTAAAGGTGACCGTAAAGGCCAGTGAATCACCCGGGACTATCGATGATGCGCCGGGTTGGCTACTAACCAGGAAATCTCCAGCATGGGTTCCAGTAAGGATTACCAGCGGAGTTCCGGTCAGAATGAGCGTACCACTACCGATATTTTTCAGATAGAAGGTGTTTACTTGTGTGGCAGCCAGAATGTCCCTGCTCCCAAAGTCTGTATTATCCGTAACAATAGGAGAGCTGTCACCATCAGAAATGGATGCACCATTTCCCATAACTGTCACTTCAGGAGTTGCCAGACCAATACCCTGGATCGAGAAAGTAGAGGGATCTTCATCCAGATCGTTATTGGCGATTGAAATGGTTGCTTCTCTTAACCCTGCCACGCTTGGATCAAAAGTGATGGTAAACGTGGTGGAGTTATTGGTGGCAACGGGTGAGGATGGTGCACTTGTGACAGAAAAATCAGCAGCGTGATCTCCCGTTATCTCAACATAAGTAGATGGATTTGAGAGAATTAGATTTGCATTTCCAGTATTAAGGATAGAAAAGCTTTGGGCCTGGCTTCCTGTAAGAATATCCTCTGAACCAAAATCAGTGAAGTCGGAAGCAGTAGGTGTAATGTCGCCATCAGCAATAACATTCCCATTTCCACTGACCTGAATTTCTGAAGCAAGACCAAACCCTCGAATATCAAAGGTAAATGGATTTTCGTCAGGGTCGGTATTGGAAATACTGACGGTTGCCGATCTCAAACCTTCTGAAGCCGGGACAAAACGAATATCAAAACTGGTGCTGTCATTTGAGGGCACTGTAGCAGCGGGTTGCACGTTAATATAAAAGTCAGCTGCATTGGTTCCAGAAAGTGAAACCTTTGGGGTGCCATTTAAGGTGAGTGTGGCACCATTGCCATTATAGATTTTGAAAGTATAGATTACCGTATCAATTTGTGCGTTAACGGAACCAAAATCGGTATGGTCCAGTGGAGACGGTGAAGTATCACCATCAGCAATGTCAACGGTGTTGCCTTTAATGCTGATTTCCGGTGCAGACTGCTGATAAACACCAGCGTCAATACTGGAAACAAAGGCACCCGATCCAACAACAACGGCATCAGACTCGCCTGTGCCAGTATTAATATCACTGTCAACAGTATCATCACCCCCAGCATTCTGAGTTGAGAAAACATAACCAGCAGGCAAGCTGGTAAAGTATAGTCGATATGTGTTTGGGCTTAGACTGGTGAAGGAGTAATACCCATTGGCATCCGTGGTTGTGGTTGCAACACTGGTACCGCCATCAATCTTGATTTCTACGTCAATCCCGGGAACACCCGTCTCTCCCACATCCTGAATGCCGTCTTCATTCACATCAAGCCAGACAAAATCTCCAACCCCCGTTGCTTTGAACCCTGCATCACGAGTATTATCTACGCCGCTAATGTTTAGAAAGAAGGTTGATGTCTTTCCGCTGTTTGCCGGGTCGGCATCACTATCAAGGGCATCATCTCCGCCCTGGTCCAGGGGCGATAAGCTATAACCGGCAGGAGCACCAGTAAAGGTGAGGTAGTAATTTCCTGAGGCAAGACCCTCGAATGAATAGGAGCCATCAGCCGCGCTTACGGCTGAGCCCTGAAGGTTGTCGCCAGAATCATATAGGGATACGGTTATTCCAGGCATGGCTTCTTCACCGGCGTCCTGAATACCGTCGCCATCATTATCCAGCCAAACCATATCACCAATTACACCGTCTGATGGACTGGTGCCATTACCCTGAACATCAAACACGTAAGGTGACACATCTGGATCGTTATTGGCTATGGAAATAGTTGCGGTACGAAGACCAATACTGGAGGGATCAAACTGAACAACAAAGCTTGTGCTGCTTCCTGTAGTCACGGAAGCTGCAGGTGATGTTGTAACTGAAAATTCTGACGCCTGGGCTCCAGAAAACGAAATGGTTCCAATAGTCAGGCCGGCATTGCCGCTATTGCTAATGGTATATGTCACCAGTTGGGCGCCTGTTGTTATGTCGACATCACCAAACTGGGTACTATCGGATAAACCTGGTGATGTATCACCATTGGTGATGGTCACACTGTTGCCAGAGACAGTCATTTCTGGTGTTGTGACGCCAACTCCCAGAATGTCAAAGTTGTAGGGATTCTCAGTCAGGTCGCTGTTTCCAATGCTGATGGTCGCTTCACGAAGTCCTGTTGCCGAAGGATTAAACTCAACGGTGAAGGCCACGGAGCTACTGGGGGCCACCAGGGTGGCTGGATTGGAAATGATAGTAAAGTCGGCGGCTTCTGTACCAGAAATAGATATAATAGGATTGGATCCCAGAACCAGATCATCACTTCCTGTGTTGTGTATGACAAACTCCTGGGTAGCGGTTTGACCGCCGATAACCTCAACAGAACCGAAGTCTGTACCATCGGCTACAAGTGGAGACGTGTCCCCATCAAGGATGTCAAGCATGTTTCCCGTTACATTGATCTCAGATAAGGATGTAGGATCATAAACACCCATTCCCTGAATAGTGAAAGTATAGGGGTTCTCATCAGAGTCATTGTTTTGAATAGTAACGGTGGCCTGGCGCGTTCCTAGACCAGCAGGTGTGAAAGTGACTTCAAAGCTGGTTGTTGCGCTGTCGATGGCTACAGAATTGGATGGTGTAGACGAGATGCTAAATTCCGAAGCATTTGCGCCAGTGAAAGCCACATATGGAGGGGGGCCGGTCAAACTCAGCACGGCATATCCAATGTTGCGGATAACATAAGTTGCTGTCGCCGGTACACCTGAGATTTCAGCTGAACCCACATCAGTAAAGTCACCGCTCGTGGGGAAAATATCACCGGACTCAATCACCAGACCATTTCCAAGAACTTCAATTTCTTCATCGAGAGTGGACGTTCCCAAACCTTTAACGGCAAAGCTAAAGGGATTCTCATCAGAATCATTATTTGAGATAAGTACGGTGGCCTGTCTCACTCCAGTAGTTGTTGGATTAAAGGCAACCTGGAAAGTGAGCGATCCTCCAGCAGAAACTGTTGAGCCAGAGGGTTGTTGTGATACAACAAAGTCACCTGCGTTGGCACCAGATATTTGAACATAGGGTAGACCTGTCAGTGTGAGAGCACCAGATCCTGGGTTCTGAATGGTAAATGAGTGAGCAAGTGCTGAATCAAAAATATCACGACTTCCAAAATCTGTAAAGTCTGAGGTTGAAGGCGTGACATCTCCATCAACTATGTCAAGCAGATTCCCCTGAACAGCAATTTCCGGAACGGCGGTACCTGTTCCTTGAATGGCAAAAGTAAAGGGGTTCTCGTCCGCATCGTTTGTTGAAATAGAAAGCGTTGCAACCCTTAATCCCACGGCACTTGGATTGAAAAGAACAGTGAAGCTGGTTGAGTCTCCAGCAGCAATGGAGGCAGATGGATTTGCCGAAATAGAAAAGTCTGCAGCGTTTGTTCCGCTAATGGCCACATAAGGAGAGCTACCGGTTAAGAGCAGGGCTGCAGCGCCAATATTTTTTATCTTAAAAACAGAGCTGTTTGAGCCAGTATCAATGTCATGGCTCCCCATGTCAGTATCATCTGAGGTCGATGGTGTCGTATCACCATCCAGAATATCTTTCTCGCCCCCATGAACGACAATTTCTGGAGCAAGACCTGTTCCCTGGATATCGAAATCGTAGGGGTTTTCATTGGGGTCGTTGTTTGAAATCGAGACAATGGCTGAACGGAGTCCATTATCACTTGGGTCAAACGTTATGGTAAAGGTTGTGGTGCTTGAGGGAGCAATAGTTGTGGATGGTGCCGAAGTAACGGTAAAATCAGCAGCATGTGTTCCAGAAATCACAACTCTAGGTGAGCCATTTAAGGTTAAGCTTGTGGTTCCACTGGTGTTTGCGACGGTGTAGGTTACTGTCACATCGCCGCTGGCGGCGGACACAGAGCCGAAATTGGTGGAGTCGGCTGTCCCTGGAGAGGTGTCGCCATCCACGATTTCAACACTATTGCCGGAAATACTGATCTCAGGTGAACTTTGTTGTGTCAGACCAGCGTCAACTGAGCTATTGAAGGTGGCGGTGGTTATGGTGAATTGATCAGAGATTCCTGTCGTGGTGTTTACATCACTGTCAACATTATCATTAGCTCCGGCGTTTTGACTGACAAATTGATAACCACCAGGCAGGTTGCTAACTTTGATTCTATAATTACCTGGCGTAACAGCAGAAAAGCTGTAGGCGCCATCCGCATTTGAGGACGTTGCATCAATAATATTGTTTGTGTTAGCGGCATCAACCAGCTGAACGGTCACACCTGGAACACCAGGCTCCCCAAAATCCTGATCACCATTGTTGTTGAGATCATTCCAGATAAAGTCACCAACACCTGTTGCTTGATATCCAGCATCTTTACCTTCTTCAATGAGGCCAACGCCAACAAAGAAATTCGCGGTTTTGCCTGTGATGGGATCTGGATCACTGTCATGAACATCATCTCCACCCTGGTCCTGGCTGGTTAGCATATAACCTGAAGGTGGGTTTGAGAACTGGAGGTAATATTCAGAAGGGTCTAAAGAGGTAAAAGCATATGCACCGTTTGCGTCTGTGATCGTAGATGCAAGCAAGCTGTTATCAATACCGTAGAGGTCAACAGTCACACCGGCCATACCAGGTTCGTCAACATCTTGAATGCCGTCTGCATCGTCATCAACCCAGACAAAATCACCGATGGAACCAGTTGAAGGAAGAGGCGCGGGAACCAGAGGACACGACGCACCATCAGACTTGTTTAAGTCAGCTTCACCCTGTCCCACGTAGATGCTTAAACCAGAAGGTTCGATCTTGTACATTTTACCACTTTGGCTGTTGGTGGTGAAAATGTATCCATCATCTGCAGTCCAGGCTGCGCCATAATAAGCACTATTGATACTGTTGTTATAATCATCAGTCAATCTTCCGGTGATGGCTGTTGTTGAGACAACATGTGAACCAGAGTTGTATTTATAAAGAGTGGACCCATGGATACCGTAAAAATATCCATCAGCATCCAGATAGGCCATGTCAATGGGAACAAAGGCAGTCCCACTGGTTGACTGGGTTGTTATGGTTCCTGTACTGGCATCAAAAATACCTACCGTTGTACCGGCAGCATCCCAAAAGTACATGTTCCCCAAAACATCAAAATCTGCTCTCCAGGATAAAAAAGGTACGGTTACAGATAACACTTCAACGGTATAATTTCCATCAATTCGGATGATTTTATTCCCAGCTACATCTCCATCCTGTTCAAAGGCATAGAGCATTCCATCTTCAAGGTTATATCCTACGCCATTAATGTGATACCCAACCGTACTTGCAATATCATATACATAGGGGTTCACTGTGGCGTCCATGGCGGCAATATCACCATCATTGCCCCAGATATGGAAGAACCGGGAAATACATGGAAAGGGTGTTCCCTCCACCTTGCCATATCCTGTCAACCAGAAGGTGTAAGGAGACTCATTGCTATCATTGTTCTCAATGGAAACAGACACATTGCGGACGCCTGTTTGGGCGGGATCAAACAGTACCGTAAAATCAGAACTCCCTCCAGCGGGAATGGAAGCTGATGGCATGCTCGTAACCGAATATTCTCCAGCGGCATCGCCACTCAGTTCTACCCGTGGATTGCCTGTCAGAGCCAGTGTTGAGTCACCAGTGTTGTATATTGTGTAGGTTGCATATGCTGTGACCAATATGGGATGAACATCACCAAAGTCAGTGCTATCAGAGAGAGATGGAGTGGCATCGCCGTTTGAAATATTGTTGTCGTTACCTCGAACTTCAATCTCTGGATAAGTTAAACCAAAGCCTTCTACTGTGAAGGTGTAGGGGTTCTCATCACTATCATTGTTTTCAATGCTGATGACTGCAGTCCTTGTGCCGGCAGCAGAAGGGTTGAAAGACACATTAAAAGGAACACTTCCAGCAGGCGCTACAGGTGTACTGGGTTGCAGGGTTATTGAAAAGTCAGAGGCGTGAGTACCAGAAATAATAACCAATGGAGTGCTTGCTAAAACCAGGTCCTCCGTGCCTAAATTGTTTATCATGAATGTCTGGCTACGGGATGCACCTATAACCGAAACCTCACCCAAATAGGTGCCGTCAGTGGGGGAAGGCGTATTGTCGCCAGAGGTAATAGAGGTCAACTTTCCCTGGACCTCAATCTCTGAATCGATGCTGCCATCAAGGTTCCCCGTGCCCTGTATGGCAAAGGAGTAACTACCCTCATCCAGATCATTATTACTAATCGTTAGCGTGGCTGAACGCGTCCCGGATGCCAGTGGATCAAAGGCAACCTGAAAGCTGGTGTTTGCTCCAGATGCAACCGTACTGGCTGGAGCACTATAAATACTGAAGTCTCCGGCATGCACACCGCTAATGGCTACCAATGGCCAGGCACCAGTGAGATTTAATGTGGCAGGGCCTGTATTGTAAATAGTATAGGTGATTATATGTGAACTTCCACCAACCACAGAGGCTCCAAAATCAGTAGAGTCATTAAGGGAGGGCGTTAGATCTCCACTTGCAATAGATGTTCCAGTAGCCTGTATATCAATTTCGGGATTAATGGTTCCTGTGCCCTGAATATTGAAGGTGTAGGGGTTTTCATCGGCGTCATCATTCGTAATAGAAACTGTTGCCTGACGCAATCCTGTCGCCGGAGGGTTGAAAGTGATTTCAAAAGTTTGAGTTCCACCTTGTGCCGTAACTGTGGCTGAGGCGGGTTGCTGGCTAACCGTAAAGTCGGAGGCGTGGGTGCCAAAGACAGTCACTCGAGGGGAACCGCTCAGGGTTAAATTCCCAGATCCTGAATTGTTGATTGAAAAAGTATGAATGCCTGACCCGTAGTTTATATCCGTATTGCCAAATTCTGTGTCATTGGTTGGGGCTGGTGTTGTACTTCCATCGGGAATGGAAGCGCCATTCCCTGTGATATCCATCTCCGGAGTTGCAGAACCAGTCCCCTGAATATCGAAAGTGTAGGGGTTTTCATCAGGATCATTATTTGAGATGGAAATGGATGCCGTCCTGCTACCTGAAGCGCTGGGGTCAAAGCGGACCACAAAGAAAGAGGTTCCCCCACCAGAATTGATGCTTGCTGTTGGTTGGGTTGTTACCGAGAAATCCGCAGCATGGGAACCTGAAACAACCACAGCTGGAGAACCACTTAATGAAAGAGCACTGCTTCCGCTGTTAGAAATAGTAAAAGTATGATTTACCAAACCAGTGACAATATCAGCGGTACCGAAATACGTATTGTCTGTGACGCTGGGAGAGGTATCCCCATCAAAAATGGATATGCCCTTCCCTGAGATATCCATTTCAGGAGGACCGGAACCCGTGCCCTGAATATTGAAAGTATATGGATTTTCATTCAGATCATTGTTGGCAATTGAGACGGTGGCGCTGCGAAGACCAAGATCGCCGGGATCGAATGAAACAATAAAGCTCTCGTTCCCACCACTGCCTGCAATGGTATTCCCCGGCTGGGACGTCACTGTAAAATCACTGGCATGGGTTCCGGTTATGTTAACCAGGGGAGCTCCGCTCAGGAGTAAATCACCACCACCATTATTATAGATGGTAAAAGTATGGGAGCTAGAGCCAGAGACATTGTAAACAGTACCGAAATCAGTATCATCTGAAACGGAGGGACTTGTATCGCCATCGGCTATATCAACAGCATTCCCCTTGATGTTTATTTCTGGAGCTAAAACGACGGTTACACTGTAATCCTCAACTTCACCATCAAAGCCGTTGTCACAGCTTCCAGGGTAGGCATTCCACTTGGTAGAAACACGCATAGTGGTAGTACCCAGAGTTGCTCCTGCAGGTATGGTTATAGAATAGGGAGATGCTCCCGTGAGACCACTTACAACATTAGTTGCTGTACCCAGAGTGTAGGCCTCGCCAGCATCGGCAAAATCCAGATCCTGGTTCCAATCAATCCATGCCATGGTGTTAACGGTATAGTTTCCATCGGTATTTACATAAACGCTCAGGTCATAGGTGAAGTCTCTGGAGACCGTGGTTGACATGGCTGTGAAATCTGAATAATCATTGTCTTCAAGTATTGTTGAATTATCCAGGGTATTAAATACGACCTGTCTAATTCCAGTGAAATAACCGTCAGTGGCATCACCTGTTGACGCGCACTGTCCAGATGCTTCAGTACTGGTTCCAAACATGACAAACAGGAACAGAAAAGACAGTCTGTAAAAAGATCTGGTACTGGTGAAGTTGGTCACTGAGCTGAATGAGGGCGCAGCGTTTTTTGAATGAATGGCTTGAGTAGGAGTCATATTATTCAGGATCCAGTTTCGTTACTGAGAATGTATTTTTGATGAGAACTGTCGTGTAACAAGTGAACCGCGTCATGTGTATAGCTTGGCGCGACAGGGCGAAAAACAAAAACAGTTTTGTTAAATATTCTTTCCATAGGTTCCTTTATATATGTCAAAGGTCGTGCCAGTAGAAAACACATCCCTTAAGTGTTTAATAATGTGGGCGATAAGCCTGGATTATCCTAGCCATAACTAAAGCAGTGTGTTAAGTATATCTGACGAGTTTTTGGGGAATGTAATATTATGGAGACAGTAAATGACAAAGGCAAGCAATTGAAGAATGGTGATTCTTGAGGCGCCAGGGGCAAAAAGCAGGAGAATCTATTCTGGAGAAATCAATGAAGGGACCGATGGGTGGAAGGAAAATCAAGCAATAAAAAAGTAGAGCATAGGCTTTAAAAAACCCACACGAAAACTAAATGACTCCCAGACGGTTCTGCTCTTTTTTACTCATGCTTTTCACCACCAAGACATAAGAATCTTCAATAAGTTTTTTCACGAGATCAGCGTCAAGACTGCCATCGAGAATAACCGTATTCCAGTGGTCTTTATTCATGTGATAGCCGGGGATAATAGCATCGAAGTGAGACCTTAAAATATGGGCATCATCAGGATCACATTTAAGATTTATTCCAAGGGGGTTCCACTCCAGACCAACCAGGGCGAACATCTTTTTTGCCACTTTAAAAACAGCCGTTTTGTCATCAAAAGGGAAGCTTAATGATGTGTCATTGAACCCGAGCAGAATCGCTTCAAGTTCAGCATATTTCATTTTGTTATCCTTAGCGGTGATGAACGAGTCCCATAAATTTTTTTAGTTTCTCTGGGTCTAATTTTCCATCAGTACGCACACCACTGCAGAGATCAAAACCAGAGGGAAGAACTGCCTTTTTAGCATCAATAATATTATCGGGATTTAATCCACCAGCAAGTAAAACTGGAAGGGTGCTCTGCTGGCAAATCTCTCGACTGATGTTCCAGTCATGAGTCTCTCCCGTCCCGCCAAGTGTTCTCAGTTTTGCCCTGGGTTTTCCTGAATCCAAGAGAATGAAGTCGACAAATTTCGTATAGCTCAAGGCCTCGGAAACAGACGATTTATCCTGCACGTGTACAACCTGAAGCAGACGCGTTTTCGGGAGTAATTTCCGCAGCTTTTTTAGCTCAATTATCGGTAGCTTGTCGACGATCTGAATGCCCCAGGTTTTGACCGCATTAAACTGGTCAGAAATATCTCCGCAGTTGAGTTTGCTGGTGAGGAGAACCGTCCTGGTTACAGGGGGAAGCGCACGGACAATTTCAGCAATTCTATCAAGAGGAATAACACCTGGACCACTGGGCATTTCAGAGACCAGCCCAAGCAGGTCGGCACCTGCTGCCAGCGCCAGTTTTGCTTCAGTTAAAGAGTTTATACAACAAACTTTTACCAGGGCTTTTTTCATCTATATCGCATGTTTAAGAAAAACGGTTGAATTTTTGCAAAATCCATAAAAATGGCATGTAATTAAGATATATGAATCAATATGGAGGTATTTATGAGGTCTAACATGCATATATCTTAGTCTAAACGTCACCATGAATGAGGTGTATTTCAGTTAAAGTGTTGCTTTAAGTGAGCTGCAAGAGGAGCGGGAAGTGTTGTTTTAACCCCAATAAAATAAATCCTGTGCTCCTTACAAAAAGCAGGCTTGAGCTTTATAAAATCTTTCTGGGTAGTGATCCAGTAATCACAGGAATTATCCTTGATTTCAGCGAGCTGTAATGTGGAGTAACTGGCATGGTCAGGGAACGAGATTTTAACACCTGCGGGTTGGTGACACGCTTCCACCAGCTTAAAAAAATGATCTGGATTACCCAGGCCAGCGAAGAGCCCATAATTGCCTTTTAACTGGAAAAGGTCGATCCGTTTTTTCTGGTGGTCATGGACCCAATTATCCATGTCAAAAACAAGGTTATTTTCGCGGGCTTTTTGGTGGCCATTTTTACTGAAAACCACCAGGTCTGCACGGGAAGTATTTTGGATTCCTTCTCTCAAATTACCCCATGGCAATAGGCGGGGTTTTGGAGAAGATTGAAAATCAACAATCAAAATATCCAGGTCACGGTGGAGTCGACGATGTTGAAATCCATCATCCAGAATAATGACATCCGGGTCAAAATTATTTTCAATATATTGAGCTCCCTTGACTCGGTTTTCAGAGACAACAACGGGAACTCCAGTAAAATTTTCAGCAATCAAAAAGGGCTCATCTCCTGAGTCAGTTAAGGTCGCCTTGAGACCATTTTCATCCGCCACAACCTCAAGACCTTTTGACGACCTTCCATAGCCCCGGGATAAAACAGCAGGCTTTTTTTGGATGCCCAAAAAGTACTGAACCAGCGCTTGAACCAGGATGGTTTTTCCACTGCCTCCTGTAGAAATGTTGCCCACTGAAATGATGGGAGTTTTAACAGAGAGAGTTTTAAAAACACCAAAATCGTAAGCCCGATTTCGAAGCCAAATAAGGAAGCCATATTTAATCGACAGCACAATTCGGACAGGCAAAAACCAGGGGGCGGTATATAGATAATGTGAGAGACTCATCAGGACCAATTAATAATAATTATCCAGTTCATCCTGGTGCTTTTTACATAGCTGGCTGGCAGCCCTGAGGGCCTCATCCAGATCCCTTCCACGAAGTTTTGGATTCACTTTAATGGGTTCACCAAAACTGGCAATAGCTTTTGAAAAGGGAAGCGGGATGGCAAATTTGTCCCAGCCTTTGGCCCGAAGTGCCCACTTGGAAATCGTGGCAGTTGGAATGATGTATCCATCCAGATGCTGGGCCGCCACAAAAGTTCCTGGTTTCATTTCCCGGCGAGGTCCTCGTGGACCATCTGATGCAAAGGCAGAAATTTTTATATCCTGTTTGCGTAAATATCTAAGCATTCCCTGATAAGCTCTTCGCCCACCCCTTGTGCTTGATCCCCTAAAAGTAACATAGTTTAATCCCTCCAGAACGGCACTGGCGATATCACCATCACCAGCCTGGCTGACGATTGCCGCAGGCTTCAGAGGCGCAGTTAAATACCAGGCGATAAACATGTCGCCATGCCAGAATTGAAACACCAGGGGAGACCCCTTCTTTGCAAGGTGTTGAATTCGGGTCCAACCCCGGACTTCCAGTCTCAGGGTTTTACCAATGAGAATTACGATATTCCCACCGATCCGTCGGGCAATCCGCGAGATGCAAACCTGTGTTTTTCGATCGAGGCCCATGCCTTATTCCAAATCCTTTTCAATAGATGCAGCAATGATCTTTGCACAACCTGGTTGACCCAACAATTCTTTGAGCTTGCCCAGCTTGGTCAACATGGTCTCTCTGACTGAAGCATCTGAAATCAACTGCATGACCTCAGCGGCGATAATTTGTCCACTGGCTTGATTTTGGATCAATTCAGGGACAGCTCTATCACCGAGGATCAGGTTGGGCATGGCGATGTGTTCAATGTCTATGAGGAGCTTTCCAATGAGGTAAGAAACAGGAGCCATTTTATAAATAACCACCAGGGGGGTTCCCAGATAAGCCGTTTCCAGTGTCGCAGTTCCAGAAGCAACAATAGCCACATCAGCATGGGCCATCATGGGATAGGGATCATCATTGATGATTTTAACATGCTCTATTTGTGAAAATGGCTCATAGTAGGATTGGGAAAGCGAGGATAGTCCGGCAAGGGTAAACTGGAGCTCGCCATCTTGACTAATGAGTAGTTTAATAGTATCCAGAAGGGGCTTGACATGTTTTTCCATCTCGTTACGCCGGCTGCCAGGGAGGAGGGCGATTAACGGCTTGCTCTCATCAAGGCCATGTGATTTAAAAAAATGTGATCGCTCAGGTAGATTAAAATCTCTTTCAACCACGGGGTGACCAGCAAAAGTGACAGGGATTCCCTGCTCCTTATAGAAATCCTCTTCAAAAGGAAAAATAACAAAGA
Source organism: Candidatus Neomarinimicrobiota bacterium (assembly GCA_016784545.1). Classification (NCBI taxonomy): domain Bacteria; kingdom Pseudomonadati; phylum Fidelibacterota; species Fidelibacterota bacterium. The sequence continues at coordinate 1,587 of JADHUM010000029.1, read as the reverse complement.
TACGCCTGATGAATTTGCGCATGGTCTTGACGCGACCTTTTTTCCAGGCCCAGACCTGGGGAGAAATGTAGTAGTAGACAGGAATACCAAGGGCTTTTAGTTTCATCCCCAGCCGGATGTTGAAACCGGGATAGTCCAATAAAATGGCTGCATCAGGTTTCCGGATATTGCACTGAGTCAACACATCTGCCATTACCTGCTTAAAAAAAGAGAGATGTTTTAATACCTCAATAAAACCGGTGACTGATAAATCTTTCGCATGATACAGGGGTTCAAGGCCTTCAGTTTCCATTAAATCACCACCCAGCCCCCAAAAGATGTGGTCCGGATTCTGGGATTTCAGGGCAGCCATAAGCGGCGCTGCGTGATGGTCACCGGAGATCTCTCCAGCGACAAGGAGAAAGTTTTTGGCCTGGAGTGCTATACTTGAACCAAGAGTTGTTCGTTAATTAAATCGGCGATTCGCAGGGCTTCCATACCATCACGGCCACTGACGACAGGTGTTTGCTGAAGTCTGATGGACCTGGCGAAAGCAGCCTGCTCAGCATACATGGCGTCCAGCTGGGGTAGCTCCTGATTGGTGTACACGATAACTTTATCAGAACCCTCCATGGGGATCACACGATCTCCAGATAGATCTGACCCCTGGTTCTTCAATGCGTACATCTCTGTGGAGCCCTTCTGGAAGTCAATGGTGATATAGTGCTCAGGCTGGAAGATCCGCATTTTACGCATGGGGTTCAGGGAAATCCGACTGGCGGTGACATTGGCCACACATCCATTCTCAAAAGTGAGCCGCGCATTGGCTATATCGGCCAACTTAGAAATAACGGCCAGGCCATTAGCCTGAATATCAGTGACGGGACTTTTTACCAGTGACAGAATGATATCAATATCATGAATCATGTTCTCATGAACCACAGGATTATCAATTCCCCGGGGGACAAAACTCACCAGTCGGTGAGCCTCAATGAAGCGTGGTTCCAGAATCACGTCATCCAAAGCCGCCAGGGCTGGATTAAAACGTTCGACATGTCCAACTTGAATATTCAGGCCCAGTTTTTCAGCCAGAGTAACCAATTCCTCAGCCTCTTCAAGCGTGGCAGAAATTGGTTTTTCAATAAAAACATGTTTCCCAGCCTCCAGAGCTGATTTAGCATAGGAAAAGTGAAATTTGGTTGGACAGGTGATAAAGAGAGCATCACAAGCATCAATCAGCTCGAGATGATCACCAATTACAGGAACCCCAAATTCTGAGCCGACTAAAGCAGCTCGGTCTGCATCCGTGTCAAAAATACCCTGACAGTCCCAGTCATCATGTTGGCTGAGATGTCTCGTGTGAAAGCGGCCGATATGGCCCGCACCGATTAAACCGGCTTTGAGTTTTTGTGTATTTGCCATAGCGTGAAAATTAAGGAAAAACCATAGCGGTGAAAGCCTAATCCCAAATTGAAGTTCCCCCGTTATATCAGTTAAAATTTAGGTCAAGTTGTCGATATCGGTGTTTCTTGGTGTAAATCGGGTTGATTTGTCCAGGATTTCTGGTCAGAATGGCCGAAATACCATCACCTAAGGCATAATATCCAA
>JADHUM010000028.1 GCA_016784545.1 Candidatus Neomarinimicrobiota bacterium | reverse complement strand
ATTTGTCTTAAGCTTCCTTCAGATTCGCAGTCACCCACGACACCCTTGCTCTCGACTAGTGGTTGGAAACTACAATCCTCCACAGTGGACTTGCACCACCTAGTTATTAACCATGCACGGCACACGATAAAAAAAGGGCCATCCCTTGGACAGCCCTTAAAAATTTTGATCAGAGTTAATCAGCTATTCAGCCATTATCCCTTCATGATCTCATCAATGCGATGTTGAGCTAAACTCTCCCATCTTGCGTCTTCCAGGGCCAGGCGGTATGAGGCAATAGCTTCTTTGTTGCGACCTAAACCCCGTAAGGCATCACCTTTTTCAACTTGTGCAGGTGCCCAATTTTTCTTCTTGGCCTTGGCCAATGAAGTTGAGGAGGCAGTGAGAGCAGCAGAATAGTTTCCCGTGGCATTATATGCCTGGGCTAAGTGATAGGCTGTTATGTCAGTTACCGTTGTCCCGGTAAGACCTCTTAATAGAGCAATGGTAGTATCATACTTCTCTTGATCAATATAAATCCTTGCCAGAAGTTCATAAGCCAATGAATATTTTTTATCAATCTCAATTGCACTTTTCAGATTTGCGATGGCAAGCGCACTACTTTTTTGACTCTCGTAGACTTGCCCCAGCGAATAATAAGCTTTTTCATATTTTGGATTGATGGATATTGAGTTTTTCAGAGTCTCAATAGCCTTGGGGTTATTCCCCATTCCATAGTAAAGATTTCCCAGACCGTACCAGGCTTTATAGTGAGTAGCATCATTGGTAACTGCTTCAAGGTAATATCCTTCAGCTACTTTTAAATTTCCAGCTCTTTTGGCAATATAGGCCAATTGATAATAGCCACTGGCGAATGTAGGATCTACTGCAACTGATTTTTCGTATTCCATACGAGCTGACTCATAGTCCTTGCGTCTCAGGAATTTATGACCCTCAGAATAATGCTGGTTGCGAACCTGTTGAATGGCTTTGTCGTACTTTTCCTCAGCAGGATTAAACTTGGAGGCTTCTCTGTATTTTTCAGCAGCTTTTAGGGGTTGATCCTGTCTAAAATGAACCACACCCATACTGAAAAGTGCCTCACCCTTGAAGCGACCCCAGATTTTAAGTGGAGAAGCATCCATTTGAGCAATGGCTTCGCCATATTTTTTATAGGCATCGTCATATTCACTGCGGCCCAGAGCTCTACCACCATCAGTCAAACGAACATTAATCTGCTCCAGAATACTCCATTCTACTTGAATTTCATTGTAGCGATCTTCATCAGGAGCGGCTTTCATAGCAGCCTTATAAGCACTATCGGCAGTCACAATGTTGAAATTTTTGATAGCATCACGGGCCTGGGTTACCAAAATTTCATCTTGGTATTGAGCCAATACTTGGCCTAACAATGAGGCAAATATGAGTGCAGAAATAGCGAGGTTTTTCATCTTCCAATTATCCTTTTAGTCCATCAACCTATTTAAAGGTTTTTATCATTTCCCTTAGTGAGTCTCAACTCACTTTCACTCTACAGGCTGCTCAATATGAACAGATCATGCCTTAAAGTGGCGTGCAATATAGTAGACTAGCTTGCCTTTGTCATTGATTTTATTGAGCCAAACAAAGGTTCTCCATCTAATTTCTCGCTCCTTGAGCTTGCCTGGTAAATTTGTAAAATTAGCTGAACATACTCCAAATAACAATTTCATATCAAGTGAGCCTCAATGATAAAATAATACCTCACTCAGGGGATATTTGGCTTTGGGTCTTGAGAATCTGCTAGATTATGATAGGTCAATAGAAATTGGCCAGATTTATACCAAGTATCGAAAGAAATTTTGCTTTTAAACCAATCCAACCTCAATAGATTAAAATCATGGAAAATAATTTTCGCGAATTCGCTCTGAACACCATTGATGAACTCGGTTTATCTGACTACGAAGTTGCCAAACTAACTGGTATAAAAAGTTCATCCGTAAGTCGCTGGCGGACGGGGAAAACAATCCCTCGGAAAAATAGTCTCAGGCACCTCGCACAATTGGCCGGTCGTCAAGTCCGTTTTGTAAAATCTGAAGATAGTATCACCGTTGAATGGCAGGATGAGGACAAAAGCAACCTGCGACCATATGTTCCATTACAAAATATTCGGCAAACGATTAAAGTCTATACCTGGAGCCAAAGCAGCCAGGCGGATTTTTTCAGGCGAAACGGCACCATCAGTCAGAAACCTGTGCATGCTTTAAAGGGTATCCCTGATGTAGAGGATCCACTGGCCTATTCCATCATTGTCGATGAAGAACAAAATCCGCTTATTGATCCTTATTCGCGGTATGGTGATGTGATGATCATTTCCCCAGCCGCCAGTGTAAAAAATGGCGACCATGTGATTGCCCGACTTAGTGATGGACGATTGATCTCCAGGAAGATCCAATTTTCTGAGGATAATTTATTTTTCACCCGGCATGAGGGTGGTGCAGCTGATTTCAGCGTAAAATCTGAAGCGGTTCATTTTTATCACAAGGTTGTATACGTTCGTAAGCGGTAACTAAGAATCTGAAGGCTGAGCTTGTAGAAGCCTCCATCCCAGACTACCATCGATTGATATTCATACTTAGTACTAAGACGCATTAACATTTTTATAGCCGGACTGGACATTTCGATAATCTCAATGTCCGGTGCTTTCCTATAAATAGAAAGAGACCCGATTGCTCAGGTCTCTTATGAGGAATTTTTGTGCCGAGAGCGGGATTCGAACCCGCACAAGCGTTAGCTCACTGCCCCCTCAAGACAGCGTGTCTACCAGTTCCACCACCTCGGCCAAAATTTTATTCTTCGGTTGTGGCATCTCCAGTGGCAGCAGGAGTTGTGACAGTTTCACCAGGTAATCCCAATTCAGCAGGTGCAGCAGCTTCAAACTGAGTCCCTGGAACGATCATTTCTTCCTGTAATTCTTTCTGGAAATCGGTTTGAGCCGTCGAGCCACCCTTATTCAGGACCCCGATGAGAATAATAATCACCATGAAGGCGACAGCTAATCCGCCAGTTAATTTGGTAAGGAAATTACCTGCACCAACACCACCAAAAAGGGCGCTTGCAGTGTTACCACCACCAAAGGTACCGGCCAAGCCACCACCCTTACTGGATTGCATGAGAATCACCATCATGAGTAATAATGAAATGATAACCAGTATAATGTACAACAATGTCATGTGTATCTCCTAGTTGATGACTCCGGCTTCGTCGATAATCCCCTTGAATGCTTCCAGGGTCATACTTGCTCCACCTACCAGAGCGCCATCAATGTCCTTATTGGACAGTAAACCTTGTGTATTGTCAGGTTTGACACTTCCGCCGTATAAAATCCATGTGGATTCTGCCACATCGCCATCAAATAGTGTTTTCAAAGCACTACGAATGAATGCATGTACGTCAGCGGCTTGTTGTGGTGAGGCAGTCAATCCAGTACCAATTGCCCAGACTGGCTCATAAGCAACAATGACAGTATCCATTTCAGCTTTTGACAAGCCTTTAAGGCCTTCTCTAAGCTGTCTGGCGATCACTTTCTCAGTGTCGTTTGCCTCGCGCTCTTCAATTTTCTCACCCACACACAAAATGGGAATCAATCCTGTTTTCAAAGACCTGTGAACTTTCTTGTTAATCCAATCATCGGACTCGCCAAAGACATGACGTCTTTCAGAGTGTCCCAGGATCACATATTCAGCACCGGTTTCCTTAATCATCGCACCCGTGATCTCACCAGTAAAAGCTCCTGCTTCTTCCCAATGCATGTTCTGGGCGCCTACTTTGAGCTCACTACCATTTACCACGTCAAAAACCGACTTTAATGCCAAAAATGGCGGGCATAAAATAACCGACACCCCATGGGTGTCCAATATATTAATACGTAGCGATTCAGCATATTCTGCAGCCGCCTGAGGACCAAAATGCATCTTCCAGTTTCCGGCTACTATCTTATTTCTTTTCAATTATTTAGCTCCTTTCAAAGCTTCAAAAGCTGGTAATGAGATACCACTTAAAAGTTCCAATGAAGCACCGCCGCCGGTGGATATGTGAGTTACGCCCTCATCCAATCCAAATTTGCTCAGAGCCGCAGCACTATCCCCGCCACCAACAATGGTCGTGGCACCCCGCTTGGTAATTTCACAAAGTTTCTGTGCTATGGCTTTTGTACCTTTCTCAAAGGGCGCCATTTCAAATACACCCATGGGACCATTCCAGAGAACAGTTTTTGATTCATCCAGAATACTTGAGAAGGATTTTACGGTTCTTCCACCAATATCAAGTCCCATGAGATCACCTTCCAGAGCACGGATGGGCAATTCCTGACTTTTAGCAGTCTCAGAAAACTCGGTTGCAGCAATGCAATCTGAGGGTAGCACAAGATTGACTTTTTTCTCCAGGCAGAGATTGATTACATCTGCTGCAAACTGGATTCTGTCCTCTTCTACAAGAGAAGCACCCACATTGTGATTCAATGGAGGAGCGCTTAGAAATGTAAAGGCCATTCCCCCACCAATCAGAATATTATCAGCTACCTCAGCGAGTCTCTTTAGAAGATCAATTTTTCCACTGACTTTTGATCCACCCAGGACCACAGTAAAGGGTCGCACAGGATTTTCAATGGCACTGACCAGAAATTCAATCTCTTTCATCAATAGAAAACCAGCGGCCTTCTCAACAAAGTATTGAGCCATACCCACGTTTGAAGCGTGTGCTCTGTGAGCCGTCCCAAAAGCATCATTTACATAGACATCAGCCAGTCCAGCCAATTGTTTTGAAAATTCAGGGTCGTTCTCTGTTTCTGCAGAATGAAAGCGCAGGTTCTCAAGCAATAATATCTGACCAGCCTGCAGCTTTTCAGCCAAGGCCTCGACCTCTGGGCCTACACAATCCAGGGCAAAGATTACCTCTGCCTGTACCAATTCACTAAGAACCCTGGCTACAGGAGCCAGACTCATTTCCGGAATAATCGACCCCTTGGGTCGTCCGAGATGAGAGGCCAGGATAACTGCTGCACCCTGCTCCAATAAAAACTCAATGGTTGGCAAAGAAGAACGTATTCTAAAATCATCTGTTACCTGACCATCACTATCCAGGGGAACATTGTAGTCAGTTCTGACGAAGACTTTTTTCCCTTTAAGTACCAGGTCTTTTACATGTTTCGGCATCATGATGCTTCCTAAAGGCTGTTACTTACTTGGCGTTTTTCAATACATCAGCAAGAGCAAGGTGTAAATCAAAGGTGTATTTATCTACGTTGATTTTTGGCTCATGCCAGACGCCGTAGTTACCAGCCATGATCAATTTGACCAAATAGCTCTGTGTGAGAGCTTCTGTCGTCTTATTATCATACCAGCGTATATCTACCTTGGCTGCATTCTCATTTACGGCACCCAGTAAAGCGCTGAGAAAGGTTTGGCGATTCTCAGTGTCTGTATTGATTTTGGCAAATCCAGCTCCAATGAGTCCCTGAATCTGTTCCCAGTCCGTCCCCACAAAATTCTTCCAGGTCTGACCATATTTATCGGACATGGTGGAACCCAGCGCTCCGAGTTGTTCAACAGCGTATTCCACCACTTCAGGATAGAGTGTAGAAGCGCCATGGGCAACGAAGATGGTTTCGGGCTGTATGCGATCAGCAATTTTGAGTAGTTCATGAGCAAGCTCGATGTTCAGTTTTACCTTGGTACCGGGTTTGCCTTTGTTTGGTCCATGCATGGTACCAATTGTTGGTGCAATCATGAGAACACCGGTCTCAGTTATAAATTGCTCAAAATCATCAGGGTTGGTGTAGGTGGAAATCTCAGATTTGGTGTCTTCGTCTTCCTCGCCAGCCAGAACACCCAGTTCACCTTCTACAGAAACACCAAGAGGGTGAGCCATATTCACAACTTCACGAGTAAAGCCAATGTTCTCTTCCAGAGAACGGGCGCACTTGTTGACATGATCAGTGGAGTTATCTGCCATGACACTGGTCAGATGCTGAACAGCACCCTGGACAACCTTCCGTCCACCTTCAGAGGTATAATCACCATGATCGAGATGGGTGGCAATCTGCACACTGGATCTCTTGGCGCGGGATTCGATATAGGTTGCGGCAACTTCCAGACCGGTGATGGCATCACCAGCACCAAAATGTTTTAGAGCGCTATTTGAAAGCGCGAGCACACCTGAAGATCCCAAGGTTTCAAATGCATCAAAGGCGGCATTGATACCCTGAATAGTGGTAATATTAAAAGCAGGCAGCGCGTATGATGTACCCTTAGAATTACCTTTTTCACCCAGCTTGGCCTTGAGCGTTAGTGCATGGGCACTGGTTAGGTTATCTGAAAATCTCCTTGAGGTGTTTAATTTTGGTGGGGTGTTGTAAGGTTTCATGCCTGAATCTCCAAATCTATGTTAAAAACTATTGTTACTATTTAACTTATTCAACTCGTAATATTTCTAGTAACTCAAGGCACAGTTACTACAAAAATCAGACCAAGTCAAGCATTCCCGAATTGGGGAGTGGAGAGGGTGACCAGGTCAATTTTCCTGGCTCCATATTCTTTCAAAACACCAGCGAGCGTGTTGGATGTGGCTCCTGTGGTCAAGACATCATCCACCAATAAAACATGTTTGTCTATAAGGGCAGATTCATCTGTGACCCCAAAGGCTGCTCGGACATTCTCCACCCGCTCCTCAGCGTTTAGTTTTGTCTGAGTTGATGTATATTTTGTCCGTTTCACGAGGTGATTACCCAGCTTGGTGTTCAATCGTTCAGCAAGCCATCGGCTCATATCATCGACCTGATTATACCCGCGCTCACGAAACTTGCGGGGATGGAGGGGTATGGAAATCACTAAATCAATCTCATCTTCAGGAAGTTGATCCAAAATCTGAGACTTGTAGTGATTCAATACGACTCCAATGGGTTTTCGACGTCTTGAGTATTTTAAATGATGAATTAGTTGTTGGAAGGCCTCATCGAATTCAAAAAGAGCCCATGCCTTTGCTATATGAATATCTCCAGGAACCGAAAAATGCTCATGCGGGATGCCAATGAGCTTGAATTTGTCCAGGCATTGAGGACATATTTCTATTTCTCCAAGCTCCAGTCGATCATCACAAATCAGGCAGAGGGGTGGATAAATCAGGTCGATAATGCCCGTATATAAGTCTTTGAGGATGTCAGTAATCAAATGAGGAGAAAATTGTATGGGTTTTACATTTTCCAAATGATTACCAGGTTGAGTGCGCTAGCTGATGAGTAGTGCTGCGCCTATAATAGGTGCTGCATCTCCCAACTCTGCGGGTTCAATTCTTAGCTTCCCCCGTTGATTTTCGAATAAGTGGGCATCCACAACTTCTCGGAGGGAATCAATAAAAAACTCATATCCAGCTGCCAGAGAACCACCAATAACGATAATTCCAGGGTCCAGTAAGTGAGTCACATAAACCAGGGAATGTCCAACAGATCTTCCTAAAAGACTCCAGGCAGCCAGCGCATTGGCGTCCCCTTCCTGAGCCAGTTTGAAAATTTGAATCCCAGTTATGGATTCACCGGAAATACTCTCATAGTTACGCTCCAGTGCGGGCCCACAGGCATAGTCTTCAAAGGTCCCATCTTCATAGGGTGCTAAACCATATTCAGTTGCCGTGCCATGGGCTCCACTTAGAATCCTGCCATCCCAGACAAATCCATGACCATAGCCGGTTCCCAGAGTAATTCCATATACATATGCTTCACCCTTGCCTGCACCTGAGATAGCCTCACCCAGTACAAACACATTGGCATCATTATTCATCTTGACTGGAACATCAAAATGGGCTTGAAGACGAGCCACCAATGGATAATTTTGAATAACAGGGGTATTGGGTGTTTCCATGACACTCGTATGGGTATCATTCAATGGGCCAGGTGCTCCGACCCCTACACCGATCAATTCATAATCAGGGTGGTCAGCGATGCACGCTTTGATGGTTTTCGAGATGACCAGCATAAGTTCGTCGCCCTGTTCAAATTTAGACATGGCAATTTTATCCAGGAGCAGGAGTAATTCACCCTGCTCTCCCACAAGTCCAATTCGAACCTTGGTTCCCCCAATATCAACTCCTGCACGCACTTTCATTTTCTGCAAATCCACCTAACTATTTAAGAAATCTTTCCCAATCAGCATCCTGAACCTCATCCCTTGCATCAGAGTGTACCAGCTGAAAACTACCATAGCCAGTGCGATCGACAAAAATGAAATATACCCCACCCTCTATCTCGTAATACTGCCAGGTAATCCATGGTTTTTCTTCAAGGGAAGATTGTTGATTTTCGATATTGCTGGGAGGTCCATATTTTATCAGAATACGCCCTCTATCCGTTTTCCAGCCACTGTCTGCGTCAGAGCCAAAATCCCTGTTGGCCAACTGGACTCGTTGATAAAATTGAACTTTAAACTCATTAACAGCAGTCTCTGGATCAGGATCTCTGCGCTCCCAGAAAGTGGTCAATACGGATCTCTTCCCAACCTCATCTGAATTTTCGTAGAGGCGTTTCTCATTTTTATCCATAACGATACTTACCACTTTGTATATATCATCCAACTGGACGCGACTTAAACCGGCATAATCCTGTTTTTGTTCGGGTTCGTTCTGTTGGCTGGCTGTTTCCCTGAGGACGTAAAAAGTTCGCTTCTGATTTGTTGTTTGCTTCGTCACTCCGTCTGAGATTTCAACGGCCAGTTTGTATATCCCGGAACCCAACCCAGCTGTATTGATGCCCCCCCACTCCACGACAGAAGTGCCAGGCATTTTCTTGTTACTAACTGGAAAATCCTGCACAACATCACCGTTTAGTGAAAGAATCTGGGTGTGCAAATCATAAACACCTGTCCCAGACAGACCGTAAGCCTCAAAGAAATAATACATCATGGGAGCTGTAGCAGAAAAGGTTCTCTGAGCATTGGGGACCACATCATAACCGTATCTGGTGAATTCGTTTTCCGTCTTAGCCTCCACCACCTGTGAAGCGATGGTAATATCCGAGATGGATAATTCATCCTTGGGATAGAGATTCAGTGAAATGGGTCTCCGCATGGTCTGCTGCTTCTTTGAGTGGACATCTACCATAGTCACCTGAAGTGTGTAATCTCCTGGTTCAACATAGAATTTGCTGATATCCGGTACCCAGGTCAAGTTTGCAATGGACTTTTTATCAGGAGCCCGATAGGTGCGAGTCCAGCGATCTGGATCGTAGGGCACAATATCATCCTGAATCAGGGCGGTTTGGATCACCACGCTAGCTTCCCATCCATCTTCAACCTCAATGAAGGTAAAAATTGATTGGGGAATCATTAGGTATACATCCAGATAGACACCGCCTTCAATTGAAAAGCGGGAATAATCCAATGACACCTTAAAATCTGTTTTGGCTTCATCCTGGGCATACAACGCAGCAAGTGATAGCAGGAGTAATGTGATAAGCCTTTTAGGTAAACTGGACTGAAACAAGGCGGGACACTCCTTCCTCTTCCATGGTGACGCCATATAAAAACTTGGCCGCTTCCATGGTAAGTTTGTTATGGGTAATAACGATGAATTGAGTGTTGGTCGTAAAATGCTCCAACATCTTGGTATACTTTCGGATATTTCTATCGTCCAGAGGTGCATCAACCTCATCCAGAACGCAGTATGGACTGGGTTTAACCTGATAAATGGCAAACAGTAGGGCAATTGCTGTCAGGGCTTTTTCTCCTGCAGATAACATCTTAAGATTCTGGGTTTTCTTGCCACGGGGAGTTGCTTTGATGATAATATCACTTTCCAGAATATCGTCTGGATTCTCGAGGAGCAGTGCGGCTTCACCGCCATCAAATAACATCTGGAAAGTGCCTTTAAAGTGCTCCTGGATTTGCCCGAAAGTTTCACGGAATTGTTGTCTGGCAATTCTATCCAATTTGGAAATAGTTTCAAGTAAGCTGGTTTTGGCTTCCAAAAGATCGGCCTGCTGCTCTTTTAGAAAATTGAGTCGCCCCTGTTCAGTATCAAACTCATCCTGCACCGCCATGTTGATAGGTCCAAGATCTTCAATAAATTTTTGGCTCCGACGAATACGTTTTTCAACCTGTTCCTGATCAAATTCAGAAAGATCAAGTTCATGGGGCAATTCACTCTGATATTTCTCTTGTACCCGCTCCACAATATGTTGTTGGCGAGCTTCAAGATTGGCTCCAGAAACCGATAATTCTCGTAATTCATCAGCAGCAGCTTCGCGTTTGTGGTGATGATCCCTCAGACGCAATTCCAACTCGTTTAAAGCTTGACGTTTGACCTGCACTTTGCCAGCGAGTCCCACAAGGCCTTCCCTGTCCTGCTGTAGCATGGACTTAACCTTAGCCAGATGATTTTTTTCCGTTTCTTTGGTTCCGCGATTGGTTCTAAGGGTCTCTTCGTGTTTGAGTTTTTCTTCCTCCAAACCCAGTTTCCTGGTGGCAATGTCCTTCAGCGTCTCGGAAACACTGGTCAGTCGTGTGTCCAGGTTCCTTTCCTCGTTGCTAAGGTTAACATGTTCCAGGCGACCTGCTTGTGCATCTTCACTGGTTTGATCTCGCTGACTCAGCAGGGTCTGTAAGGATGTTTCCATCTCACTAATTTGAGATTCGGTACTAATTCTTTCTGATTCAGCTTCAGCCAGTTGGGGAGCGAATGAAGCGATACGTCCTTCGGCATCTTTTATGGCCTGGACCAATTCACCAATCTCCTGATCCACACTCTTGGTATCCGCTTCTGTTGAATTGATACCATATTGAGCTCTAGAACTTTTACGTTCAACTTCCAGGAGAATTTGACGCTGGTCGTCACGGGATGCTTTGCTGGTTCTTAATTCGCGCTCCATACTCCCAATCTGTTCATGAACCTTTTCAACGGCATCGCTATGCTCTTGAATTTCATCCACCAGGGTTGAGAATTGCTTGCGGAGTCGCTGGATTCGATCCTTACGTCCGATGATGGTGTCTTCCCCTTCACCGCCAGAACCACCTTTAACCAGGCCAAAAGTGTCATAGAGCGTTCCATCCACACTCACAGCTCGTCCACTAATATTTTTCCAGTCAACCTCATAATTGTCTTCAACAAGAGTGACATCTCTGAGAAGCAGCTGAGCCAGCCCCTCGTACCCAGGTTTGGGAGTCACAAAGTCAATTGCAGCGCCGATAATATTCTTCCCAGTCAGAGGGGCAGTACTTTTCGGTTTGGTTTTTAAAATAGGTTCCAGGGGTAAAAAAGTTGCTGAACCCGATTTCTGATCTTTTAAGGATTGAATGGCCTTCATGGCAGATTTGCGATCACTGGTAACCAAGGCTTCAGCCAATGGACCCAAAGCGGTCTGGATGGCCTTTTCGTAACGCTCATCCACAGTCAGGAGATCAGCCACAGTCCCTAGAATACCCAGGGCTGCAATATCTTCACTAAGCAATTTTCTCACACCGCCGGAGTAACCTTCCCCCGATTCCATCAATTCTTCATAAAAGTTGAGTTGATTCTCAATACTGACGCGGCGACCCCGCTTTTTCGCCAGGGTTTCCCGGGTTTCGTTCAACTTGTTCTGCATCTCCTGAAAACTTGTCTCCAACTCAGCCACCCTGGACTCCAGTGTTTTATACTGGGTTTCGGCATCTTTGAAATCCGAGGCCACCAGATCCAATTCTTGTCGATATTCAGCCTGAGATTTAGTGAGACGTTCCTGCTTGGCCTTGAGATGTTCGATACTGCTTCTATGCTGAGTAAGCGCCGCTTCCTGGTGGCTCTTCTGGTGGTTGAGATCACTAAGTCTGTTTAACAGATCCATGTGTTTCTGGTTTTGAATATCATGTTCAGTCTTCGCTTTGCGATATTCATCTACTGCCGCTTCGAAGGCTGCTTTTAAGACATCGTCTTTGGCTTTGGCTTCATCAATACGGGGTTGAATATGAGCCTTTTCATTACTGAGCTCAGACTGGAGGGTGTGAGAAGATTCTTCACGTTCTGCCAGGGTATGTTGTTCAACACGAATGCGATCCAGAGCAGTCGTGGCACTGGCAATTTTCTCCTCGGCAATCAACAGAGTTTGTTCAATGTTGATCCGGTTGGTATTGCTGACGTTTACTTTTTCCTGCTGCTCCCCATGCTCAGTTTCGATGAGCAGGAGCTGTTCTTTGGCTTCCTCCACCCGGTTCTCTTCCAGGCTGACTTCCTCACCACTAGCACCATAGCCATCCTTCAGCTGGGCAATTCTCTGCTTAATAGGGGCCAACTTTTCGAGGAGCTGGGAACGTTCATACACAGCCAGGGAAATTTCATCATCTTTCAACTGGCCCTGAACACGGTCGAAGCGTTTATACTTGGCAAGTTGTCTTCTCAGACTGCCTACACTTTTTTCGACTTCATTGATGATATCATTTACCCGATTTAAATCTATTTCTGTAGAATCAAGGCGACGCATGGACAAGCGGCGTTGTTGTTTGTATTTATTTATCCCTGAAGCTTCTTCAATCAGGCGGCGACGCTCTTCCTTGCTCTCACTGAGAATGGATTCAACCATTTTGAGCTCAATAACTGAGTAGGCATCGGATCCCATCCCTGTATCCACAAAGAGATTGTGAATATCCTTTAAACGACAGGCATTTTTATTAATAAAGAATTCACTGGCACCATCGCGGAACACCCGCCGGGTGAGAACCACATCAGTGTACTCCACAGGCAGCAAACCACGATCATTATGAATGGTAAGCGAAACTTCAGCATAGTTGACAGGTTTGCGTTTGGTGGTACCACTGAAGATGACGTCGTGCATGTTCTGGCTACGGAGAACTGAACTTTTTTGCTCACCCATAACCCAACGGATTGCGTCTACCACATTGGTTTTTCCACAGCCATTGGGACCCACAATGCAGGTCAAGCCTTCGGCAAATTTGAGCTTGGTCGGTTCAGCGAAGGATTTGAATCCCTTTATCTCAAGGTCAGATATATACATGCAGTGTTTCTATCTCCAATAAATGCTACGGGGAAAACAGTCTCAAGTGAGACCTAAATTATGTTTTGTTTAGCCAGGAGGCCAGGTCATTGCTCGACCGCCTAAAACGTGGAGGTGCAGATGAAAAACAGTCTGTCCTGCTTCTTCGCCATTGTTCATCACCAGGCGATATCCATCATCCAGACCAGCCTCTGCGGCAAGTTCTGTTCCCTTTTTCACCAGTTTGCCAGTGAGCGCTTGATCAGCATCTGTCAATGCGGATGGGCCGGTGATATGTCTCCTGGGAATGACTAAAATGTGTGTTGGTGCTTGAGGGCTGATGTCATTGAATGCGAGAATATCATCATCCTCATACAGTAGGGTTGCCGGTATATCTCCAGCAATAATTTTACAGAAAATACAATCTTGTGCCACATCTCCTCCTTACGGGGGTTATACAGGATCCTGTTGAAGTGCCGACACCAATCCGACTGCGTGAATGGCTGCTGTTTCAGCACGTAAGCGTCTGGGACCCAGACCCGTGAAAGTATAGTCGGAAATGGATGCTAAATCAATTTCATCCTTTGACCAATCTCCCTCAGGACCAATCCAGATGACCATGGGAATTGACGACTTCATTTTCTGGATGGATGGCACTATGGGAGTGCTGGAATCTGACCCATAACAAAATAAGTGCACTCCCTCTGATAGGTTTTGTGCAGCAGTTGGGAAGGGTGTCAGATCGTGAATTTTGGGACATCTTGATCGTCTGCTTTGCTTCATGGCTGATATGGCAATACGCTCCAGGCGTTTTTTGTTGACGCCTTTTTTGATGGTATGGTCAGTAAGCAGTGGGATGATTTCATTTACGCCCAACTCAGTTGCCTTCTCAACAATAAGATTGAGATGGTCCCCCTTCAAGTTTGCCACAGCCAGTATCAGATGTATTCCCAGCTCCCCCCGATTCTGCTGTTCTTCCAGAACCTGGAGGTCCAGGGAAGAATCTCCGATAGAGTCCAAAGTGGCTCGAGCAGCGCTTCCAGCTCCATTGACCACCCAAATTTCATCACCTCTAACAAAACGGCGAACGCGGATGAGATGGTGAAATTCGGTACCTTCTAATTTGAGGTGAGTTTGCCCGCTTTTAAATGCCGGCAGAAAAACTTGTTCACCGGTGATCACCGGTGGAGAAACTCCATTCCAGCTTGGAGGAAAAGACCCTTATATGTCTGACGGGTGTCAATGATCTTGTCAAAAGAGGCATAGTCATAACCTATTCTGAAAGTATATGAACCTCCTTGCCCTGTCAGGATACGTATGTGGACTCCCCCACGAAACAGAGGAGCAAAATCACTCTCAACCTTTCCCCATCTATCTATAAAGTCCTGATCGTCAGCAGTATTCAGCGACCAGACTGGTCCGGCTGAGATAAAGCTACCAATTTGAAAGGAAGGATGCATGGTCTCGATAAATGGAAGCCATGTAATACCGGGCATCAGTTTTACAAAGCTAAGGTTGCGGTTGTTTATTGAGACGGGTCGACCGTAGTAATCAATATAATTGTAGGTATCATTGCTCTCAACCAGAGACCAATCCAATTCAAGATCCAGACTCAAGGCTTCACTGGTATGGTAGCTATAGAATCCACCAAGACTACCACCATAGCTGAGAATCTCCATATCAAATCCCATGGTTTTATAACGCGGGGATTCACCAGGCTGAGCCCAGAGAAGACCAAAACTTAGTGAAAGGAGTGAAAGAAGTTTCCAGGAAACTTTCATCGATAGCGAATCATCTTGAGTTCGTGATAACCCGTAGTGCGCACAAAACAAATCTCATCCATGTAGTTTTCCATAAAGAGCAGGCCACGTCCATTACAGCGCATGCGTTGTTCAGGAGTCGTGGGGTCTTCCAGACAATCTCTGTCAAAACCCATCCCCTTGTCACGAATCCGCAACTCCAGATGGGAATCATAGAGGGTCATCTTGATGGCTACATCATGATCTGAATCATTTCCATTTCCATGTTTAATCGCATTATTAACACCCTCTTGGAGCGCTAAAATAATGTCCTGCCGAGTTTCAGGGGGGTAATCGGTTCTGCTCAAGACGTTGCTTGCAAAATCCTGAACTCTTTCAATTTGTGTAAGATCTGAAGGGATGGCCAGAAAATGATCGAAAACTTGTTTTTTGCTCATACTACTCACGGCCCGAATTATAAGATAAATTGAGCCTGACGACAAGTATGTTCAACAATAAATACAAATACAGTTTGAGAGGGATGTATTGTAGAGATTAGGGAGTTACTCGACCTCTTTGAAGTCAGCATCTTCAATGTCAGATTCATCAACCTTTAGTCGTGGGGATGATTCACTCTCCTGATCATTGATTTGCACGCTGTCCCGATTTACGATCTTTATGTTACTCAACATATTTCTGACTGTTTTAAATGCAAAATAGGCGAGAGCAAATATGATCAGATATCGCATGGGTTACCTTTTGATGGGGTTGTAAAATTTGGTGCCTTCTATGGGTTGGCGGATGGTTTCCAGGAGGTCTGACAGGTCATCTTCATCGTTCACGAAATCTATATCAGTGGCATTGATTATCAGGAGTGGAGACCCCTTATAACGAAAAAAGTACTCATTATAAACCTGATTTAAGGCCACAATGTAGTCGCTATTAATGTTGGATTCGAAATCTCGACCTCGTTTGCGGATATTGTATAGTAAGCGATCAGTATCAGCTTGCAGATAGATAACCAGGTCTGGATGGGTGATGGTTTCTTCCATCATGCTGGCAATTTTGTCGTAGAGACTCATTTCATTCTCATCCAGATTGAGATAGGCAAAGAGGCGATCCTTCTGGAACATATAATCGGTAATGAGTAATTTTGAGAATAACTCAGTTTGTCTCAGATCCTGGAATTGACGATACCGGCTTAAAAGAAAAAATAACTGGGTCTGGAAGGCATAGCGCCGGCGGTCACCGTAAAAATTGGAAAGGAAAGGATTTTCCTCAAACTCTTCCAGGACCAGCCGGGCATCCAGGTGTTTTGAGAGGCGTTTTGCAAGACTGGTTTTGCCAACCCCGATGACCCCTTCAATAGCAATATGGTAGAGGTTTCTCATTGAGCCAATAGTTCCACTTCAAGATCTTTAACCCAGTTATTATCTGCACATGCGGCCAGGAGTTGGGAGATGGAGTTTTTGCTCACAGGATCGATAACCTCCGGGGCTATATCACACATTGGTTCAAGCACAAAACGCCTGACTCTAAAGCGTGGATGTGGGATCTCCAGATCAGATTCAGACAAAATTTCATCTCCAAACAAAATAATATCAAGATCCAGATTTCTGGGACCGTTCGGTATGTCAGTATCTCTATTCCGATGAGCTTGATGCTCTATATCCATGAGGATATGAAGCAATTCATGGGCATTGAGTTGTGTGTCCAATTTTATCGCGGCATTGATAAACGCATCCTGGGGAATACCCCCAACCGGTTCGGTGAGATAAAGGGGACTCATGATGGCATTTTTGAAACGCTCTTGTAATCTGGTGAATGCTAATTCAATTTGACGCTGCGGATTATTTTTATTGGAGCCAATGCTAACGAGAACCTGCGTCATGTCTGTCTACCCCGACGGGTCACTTCCACTTCCACATAGTCTAAAACTGCATCGATGGGTACCTTCTTTTTACGGACGACCACCGTCATTTCCTCTACGTCAAATTGATCAACAAGGGCTTCTGCAATGTGATCCGCCAATGTTTCGATAAGGTGATACTTTCGACCTGTAACCATATCCTTGACCACGCCATACACTTGTTGGTAATCAACGGCTTTATGAAGGGTGTCTTCAGTAGAACAGCGACTGAAGGGATATCGAATTTTTATATCCACTTCAAAGCGACCACCGAGCTCCTTTTCGAAATCCTGGACTCCGTGATAGCCGTAAAAAACAAGGTTTTTGATGGTTAGAATTCCCATAGCATGGAAATCTACTTAGCTAATGTAAAATTACAAATGGCTTTCATGTAAGCATGTAAATTAGCTCATCAAAAAGTGTTGAGAGATATTGCGGAATCTGAATTGGATATAATTTTGGTCGAGGAGCGGGTCAGATACCTGAAAATATTTGTGACTCAATCCAAAAACCACCCCATACTATTCTAAGGAGGTCAAGCCTTCTCGAATTGCATATTTTGTGAGTTCTGGAATGGAGTTCAATTTCAGTTTTGTTTTTATTTTAACACGATGGGCTTCAACCGTTTTCACGCTGATGAAAAGCGTATCTGCTATATCCTGGGTTGATTTTCCCTCAGCGATAAGCTGCAAGACTTCCTTTTCACGACTGGTGAGTTCAGAGACTTCGTTCCCTTCATCCACAAGCTTGCCTACATAATCATTGAGTACGCTGGTGGATATTTCCTCGCTGATGTAATAGCGATCCTGCAGGACCTCCCGGACGGCCTTGATGAGTTCACCTCCTGCACAATCCTTCAATAAATACCCCTTAGCGCCGGCTTTGAGCATCCCCTGAACAAAGTGTCGATCTGAATGCATGGAAAGCGCTATGACCTTCATATCCGGGTTATCATGAAGGACCTGGCTGGTCGCCTCAATACCGTTGAGTTCTGGCATGGCGATATCCATGACGATGACATCAACTTCCATTTTGCGGGCTAATTTTACAACCTCACGACCATTCTCAGCCTGAGCTACTACATTGAAACCAAGCTCATCATTGAGAATGGACAACAAACCTTCTCTAAATAAAGCGTGATCATCTGCTAAAATAATATTTACAGCCATTAGATACCCTCCAGTGAGACAGGAACGTTCAAGATAACCATGGTTCCACCCCCTTGTTCAGATTGAATGTCAAGAACTCCTCCAAGATATTCAATTCTTTCTTTTATGCTAAATAAACCAAAACTATCTGATGGGCGCTGTTCTGGTGTGAGAATGGATGTGTCAAAGCCCTTGCCATTGTCTGCTACGCACACAGAAAATGAATAGCGAGTTGCATCTGCTGTGATAGATACATTTGTGGCACCAGAATGCTTGACAACATTTTTTAATATCTCGTCCACGGAGCGGAAGAGTATGACTTCCTGTTCACTCCGTAATCTGATATTCTTTAGATTGTGCTTATATGAAGTTACAATGTTGTTTTCTAATTTTACTTTTTCCAATCTCCATTCCAGAGCTTCAACCAGCCCCAATTCGTGGAGAACAGGTGGGCTTAGTTCGTATGTAATAGAACGAGTTTGTTTGACGGCATCTGCGATATCGGTGTTTATGGCCTTCAGTTTTGCCTGGAGATCAGGATCCTTGATGGCGTTGAGCAGCCCGGCCATTTTTATCTTGGCCATGGCCAGACTCTGACCGAGATGATCATGGAGCACGATGGCCAGATGGCGACGCTGTGCTTCTTCAGCCAGGATGAGGTCAGAGGACAGGCGCTTAAGCATATCCTGGTACTCCCAAATCTCAGCTTCAACTTTTTTGCGTTCAGAAATATCTCTGGCAGTGATTTGAATAGCTGGGGATCCTTGATACCGAATAGCTATGGCTGAAACTTCCACAGGGAGTAATTGTCCATTTTTACATTCGTAAACATCCTCTATGGAAAACAGATCATCACTTTGGGCAATCATGGTTGCTTCCAGCTGCTTTGAAATTTCCCGGCGTATAGGTTCTACCAGATCTGTAATGGATTTTCCCAAAAGATCTGAAGCATTTTCATATCCCAACATTTCAATTAAACGACGATTTACAAAGACGATCTTCTCATCCACATGAATGGCGATACCCTCTCGGGCCAGATCTATGACCCGGTGATAATTCTCTTCACCCTCAGTGAGTTTGGATTTTTTCTTTGGATCTTGAGCGTTGATGAGTCAAATCCTTCACTTCATTTATGGTTTGCTTTGCCTGAAGATAAGGTGCTCCGTTCAATGAGCAACAATGTTTACCGGCGCATAGGGCACATGAAAAACTTTTAAAAAATATCAGCTTCGGTGGAGATGAGCACTTCGCCTACGAGATCGGAGAGCTGGTGAGTTGGTGAGTTGGTGAGTTGAATATAATCTCGCTATTATGGAGCTCATGGCTTGGCGCAACGACTCAGCCCCCTATACCCTATCCTCAATGCATTAGAATATCGAATTTCGATTAACGATTGCAGATTGCAGATTGCAGATTGCAGAAAAGTTGTAACTCAAGAATCGAGAGCTGGTGAATATCCTCCATCGGCTTTCACCTTTCAGCGCCCGGAGCAAGACACGACGGATATCATGAACTTATAACTTATCACTTTTAACTTTTAACTTTTAAATGAAATGAGCGGGTGAGGAGAATCGAACTCCTCCCATCAGCTTGGGAAGCTGAGGCACTACCACTATGCGACACCCGCATTTAAAAATTGCGAGGGAAATTAAAAGATTTAAGGACGACATCGCAAGTCAAATACCTGATATATCTGTTTTTAGTTCATATTATTCATGACTGGTTTTATCATCATATAAAAATCGAAGTGCAAATAACGGCGCTTGAGAGCTCCGCTGGTTTTTGAATTCAAATAAATGGAGGTGTGTTGATTTTTTTTGAGTGGCTTGAAGGGGTGAAATTTCGCTAAATGTTTGATACACAAGGGCTCACTCTCAGATACAAGATGTAGCGCTTGAGATATGTATACCGCAACATTTTGTAGTTTTATGTAAATTGATTCTTGTCATAATTTGTCTCCCCTCTATATTCGTCACGCTGGGTAATAGTGACCCGAATCACGTGCAGGACACCATACAAACCAGTCAACCAACAATTGGGTACAGGACTTCTCTCTGTCATTTTTCCGCCATTTTTGATTTGAGGAGTTAAGCCGTTAACGTATAGATAAATCGCTGAGGAGCAAACCTACATGTCCGAAACCATCCAATTCCCCTTTGAGTCGACTGAAAACGATCTCGGCAAAGCCTCTCTGCAAAATGCGGAATTGCAGATTGAAGCCATCGTGAATAAAGACACCGTTAGAAGCGGATCTGATATTGATGCATACTACGGCCTGGATGAGCTGGGGAAAAGTGTCTTACAAAATAAATATTTAGCACCCGATGAAAAATCTCCTGAAGATTTATGGCATAGATTAGCCAAAGCAATGGCCGGTCTTGAGGATAAACCAGAGGTCTGGGAAGACCGGTTTTATACCATCCTCCATGATTTCCGTTTTGTTCCCGGTGGGCGCATTATGCACGGAGCTGGTCGTGAGGATATCAAGACAACCCTTAACAACTGCTATGTGGTTGGAATCAAGAAGGATTCCATCAATGCCATCTATGATGCCATCATTCAAGAAGCCAAAACATACAAATATGGTGGGGGTTGCGGACATGACCTCTCCGTATTGCGTCCAAAAGGCTCCTCAATTGATGGAACCGGTGGCGAATCTTGCGGTCCTGTAGGTTTTATGAACCTGTTCAGCGAAAATACAAATACCATTGCCCAGCATGGCCGCCGGGGCGCCAACATGCAAACCCTCCGTGTGGATCATCCAGACATTGCTGAATTTGTTGATGTAAAACTTGATCTTTCCAGAGTTAAATATTCAAATATTTCTGTGCTCCTGACCCATGAATTCATGGAAGCGGTAGAACTGGATACAGATTTTGAATTACGCTGGAACGACAAGGTCTACGAAACCATTCGTGCCCGTGAACTCTGGGACAAAATCATTTATGCTGCCCATGCCAGTGCTGAACCAGGAATCATTTTCTGGGACACCATGGTCGACCATCACAATGCTGAATATTGCAGCCCGCTGGTATCCACCAACCCATGCGGTGAACAACCCCTCCCCGATGGTGGAGCCTGCAATCTGGGCGCCATCAACCTGGCTCGCTTTGTCAATACCGATGGTGACTTCCTGTGGGATGAATTCAATGACACCATTCGTCTCAGCGTTCGCTATCTGGATAATGTGATTGACTATAATGTTGATCGTCACGCTCTGGAAGATCAGAAAAAGAATGCCCTGGGTGACAGACGAGTTGGTCTGGGAATTCTGGGACTGGCAGACATGCTCATGCTACGCGGCATCAAGTATGATACGGATGAGGCTCTGGAAGCCGTTGAAGAAGTCATGCAAATGCTTTCAGGAACTGCTTATAAAACATCCATTGAACTGGCCAAAGAAAAAGGCTCTTTCCCCAATTATCAATGGAATGGCTACAAAAAAAGCCAGTTCATCAAAAATTTACCTGAAGAGATTCAAGAAGAAATCAAAACTCACGGTATCAGAAATGCTACCATTCTCACTGTGGCACCAACGGGATCTGGAGCTATCGTTGCTCAGGTTAGCTCAGGTGTAGAACCTATTTTCAACGTCAGCTATAAACGAAGAGTGAAAAAGAATACTGGATTTGGCGATGAGTTTGACGAGTTCAAAGTTGTTCACCCAACTATCCTGAACAAATATGGCAGCGATGAAAATTTACCCGATTCAGTCGTCACAGCCCACGATATTGATCCCTACTTCAGGGTCAAGATGCAAGGAACCATTCAGCGCTATATTGATGCTTCCATAAGTTCCACTGTAAACCTTC
The DNA here is from genome assembly GCA_016784545.1 of Candidatus Neomarinimicrobiota bacterium. Lineage (NCBI taxonomy): Bacteria > Pseudomonadati > Fidelibacterota > Fidelibacterota bacterium. Next base: position 26,653 of record JADHUM010000028.1, on the reverse strand, counting down.
CTGAAGATGTGGATGTTAAAACAGTGGCAAATATCTACCAGGCTGCCTACAAAGCAGGGCTAAAAGGGATCACTGTTTACCGCGAGGGTAGTCGTGATGGTATCCTGATTTCAGAGAAAAAGGATGAAAAGAATACTGCAGCCAAGCAAGTGGTTACAGCAGATCCAGAACTGGCCTTGAATCCTCCATCGCTGCGTCCCCGTCTGCGTCCCAAAGATACATTTGGTGTGACACATCGGATACGTACTGGCGAAGGCACCCTGTATATCACCATCAATCATGATGAAGATGGTTTGTGTGAAATTTTCACCACCATCGGAAAAGCAGGTGGCAATGCGGCTGCCCAGGCAGAGGCCATCAGCAGACTGATTTCATTGTCATTGAGAAGCGGGATGGATGTGGAAGAAATTATCAAGCAGCTCAAGGGTATCAGCGGACCAAACCCGGTCTGGGAGAATGGTCAATTGATTCTTTCTACCCCCGATGCCATTGGAAAAGCCCTTGAACAGCACATGTCTGAGTTCAACAAAAGTCAGGTCAATAAACAACAGACCTTCGGAATGGCTGAATCAGATGATAGTGGTGATGAAGAGCGCGGCGCACACTTCGGAATGGTTGAACCCTCAAATGGGACAACTTCAAAAACCATGGCGACCTGTCCTGAATGTGGATTGACCATATCCCACGAAGGTGGCTGTCTCCTATGCCACAATTGTGGATATTCGAAATGTTAATCTAGTACACCAAGTATAAATGAGCCTCGGGAAACCGGGGCTTTTTTATTTCTTCGACACTGGCCACGGATGTGTCACACTGAGCCGGTCGAAGTGTCAAGGTAACAGGGTACAACTTGGAGGTTTCGAGAGCGCTTCGACTCGGCTCAGCATACCACCTCAACCTCCGAGTATCAGGGATTAAGACCCCAAATCTATCCAATAATCAAAAGGATGATTTCTAAACCAGGTGAGTTGTCGCTTGGCAAAATTGCGGGTATTCTGCTGGATGGAATCAATCATTTCAGCTTCATCAATTTTTCCAGCCAGGAAGGCATAAACTTCCTTGTATCCAATGGTCTTCATGGGATAGAGCTCAGGAGTATACCCTTTTTCAAGAAGGGCCTGGCATTCTTCAATAAGACCCTCTTCCAGCATTTTCAACACACGGTGATTAATGCGATTATACAGAATTTTGCGATCGCGATCCAAAACAACCAGCATCCCCTGTTTTTCGAAGGGGTCAGAACTGTTGGAAAACGCCTTCGAGGGAATCATGCCTGAGGACTCGTAGATTTCAAAAGCCCGCATGAGTTTTTTAAAATTATTAAAGTGAAAAGTCGCGGCGTATTCAGGATCAAGCTTCATCAATTGATTCCATAATGCTTCTGCTTCCCCTGCATCCACCTTGTCCTGATACTTCTGCCTGATAGCAGGATCTTTATGCTGTTCCTCAAACAGGCCAAAACGGAGTGCATCCAGATACATCCCTGCTCCACCCACCACAACAGGCAGTCTGCCCCTATCCAATATCTCCAGAATAATTAGGCGGGCGCGTTGGTAGAAATCAGCAGCATTCCAGACAATATCAGGGGTCAGTTCGTTCAGTAGATGGTGGGGCAAACCTTGAAGCATCTCAGCGTCAGGCGTGGCCGTGCCAATATTCATATACTTGTATATCTGACGGGAATCGCCACTCACCACTTCAATATCATGTGCTTCAGCCAGCGACATGACCGTATCTGTTTTACCCACAGCTGTGGGTCCTGCTAAAATGAGATAGTCACTTGAGGTAGTGTCCAGAATTTGATTATGAATTTTGATGGGTTTCATGATTGTCGTGTGAGTTTATCTAATTCCTTACACTTTGTCCCTCGCACTTCGTCCCTCGCACTTCGACTCCGCTCAGTGTGACGGCTCGGGATGACACGAGCTCCAGTCTACACCTCGCGGCTACGACCTGGCAGGCAGGATGACACCACATACCACTCTGATCTAATGACGCTCAAAGCGTTTGTCCAATTCATCAATACTCAGGTTAATGATGATGGGACGACCGTGGGGACAATAGAAGGGATTCTCTGTTGCAAACAGCCGATCCACAAGAACCCGCATTTCCTCTTCCGTGAGAGGATCACCAGCTTTAACAGCTGCTTTACATGAGTAGGAAGCAGCGAGGCGTTTAGATGGCGAATAATCAAAAACACGATTTTCACGATAGTAATCAATAATTTCTTTTAAGATGGCGCCTTCACTCCCCCCGCGCATACCGGTTGGAACGGCTTCTACCAATACGGTTTGTGGTCCAAACTCCCGTAGACGAAAACCCAGGGTGTTAAGCGAAGGAATAATGTCAACCAGAACATTATAGTCATCTGCTGAAAATTCCTGTGTTGCAGGAAAAAGAAGCGACTGAGAAGTGCCTTTATTCTCATCCATATCCCGGAGGGCTTCTTCATAGAGAATCCGCTCATGAGCGACGTGCTGGTCAATGATGGCAATCCCATTGTTGATCTGGCTGAGGATATACTTGTTATGAACCTGCCAGATAAAACCGCCATGTTGCCTCTGTGGTTTTACCTCAACAGGAGCTCTATCCAACACCTGGCTGAACTGTCTGGCCTTTTGAAGCAGGTCACTCTCTTCCTGGCTACGGGGTTCAGTATCAGGGTTGTACCCTCCTCCTGGAGGAGCCATGAAGCTGGTCTGAGGTGAATGTGAATCTGAGGGCGGGAAAAGGGGTGCACCTGATGGACGATTTTGGAAACCAGGCATGACCTTCAAGGTCTGACGCAACCCATTCTCCACCGTTTCCTTAACCACATGATAGACACGCCATTCATCGTTAAATTTTACTTCTGTTTTGGTGGGGTGAACATTGACGTCAACTTCGTTCAAGGGAACAGATATATTCAAGGTATAAAATGGAAATTCACCACGCTGTATGAGTGATTTGTAGGCCTGATAGACTGCGTTATTAATCAAGCGATCTGATATGGGACGCTGATTTATAGAAAGATATTGTTCACCCCTGGCCACCCGAACCAAGTCCAGGTTTCCAATAAAACCAGTTACTTTGATATTCCCCCGGCTTTCATCCACCTCGATGATTTTATTACCATAGTCACTACCGAATACAGCGGTCACACGTTCCTGTGGAGAGCCCACTCGGAGATCAAAGATGACCTTTTTATCTGCAACCAGCTTAAAGGCGATCTCAGGATAAATAAGTGCCAAAGGCTTCACCCGATCGATGATGTGATTGAGTTCAGTTCGCTTGGCTTTGAGAAATTTGAGGCGGGCAGGCACATTGAAAAATAGATTCTTTACTGTAATCCGTGTGCCGGTTTCCCAGGCTACGGGTTCAACGTCACCCGGTATTCCAGCCTGAACTTCCAACGAAAATGCACCCTCACTTCCCCGTGCTCGAGAGACCAGCTCCATCATGGAAACAGAGGCAATGCTGGGAAGCGCCTCGCCCCTGAACCCCATGGTTTTTATGCGAAAGAGATCATCAATCTCAGCAATTTTGCTGGTAGCGTGCCTTTCCAGAGCCAATCCGAGTTCATCTTTATCAAGTCCAAGTCCATCGTCAATCACCTGGATGAGGTCACGACCTCCATTATTGATGGTGACTTCAATGCGTGTGGCCTCTGCATCGATGGCATTCTCTACCAGCTCTTTGACCACTGAGGCAGGTCGTTGAACTACCTCACCGGCAGCTATTTTGTTGGCCAGAATATCTGGGAGAATATGGATACGTGACATAGGGATTATGGTTTAGACTTTCGGTTTATGAATTGCTGTCTGATTTCAGTTTAGATGTCATGACTGAAAGCACCTTCTCAGCAAGTGCACTGGAATTAGCCTGAAGTTTTTCGACTTCTTGTTCAAATTCGGCGACAATTTCCTTATCATCAATTCCTGGAATATTAATAAGGACATTCAAGGCGGCTCCTTCCAGTCCGGCGCGTGCCTGCAGGACGGCCACACCAGCATCAGACAATGAATTCTGATTACCAATTTCTGCCATACGTCCAGCCAGTTTCATGATTTGCAGCGAGTGCCGCATCACTTTAAGGGGGATTTCAGCTGAATAAATGGTGGCCTCCTGGAGGGCTTCCAGACGGGCTGCCTGTTGTTCTTCACTAATTTTGGGTAAACGCATGGCTGTCATGACATTATTAAATGATCGGGTGTCTTCATCTACCAGAAAGAGGAAGGTATCCTTCAAGGCTTGAGCCTGATTGCTTAATTCTTCAATCTCGCTCCAGTTATCCTCATAACCCTTTTTGCCAAAGGTTAACACACCCACCATATTGGTGAGACCTGCAGCCATGGCTGAAGCCAGAGCAGAAACAGACCCGCCACCTGGGGCAGGTGAATCTGAAGCCAGCTCATCTACAAATTCTGTGACACCCATATCCACCAGGTTTTTCTTGTCCTGTGAACCCAGTTGATATTCTATAATGCGTTCCTGGGGATTAAAGGGAGAGATTTCATTCAAACCCAGACTCTGGATGGCCATGCGTATGAGCTCTGCATTGGAAACTGCAGTGCTGGAATTTTGCTTGGTGAGATAATATTTACCTGCGTCCAGCATGGCCGAAAGGGGAATGAGACCCACGAGCTCGCTACCTGAAACCCGTAAACCACGTAGATCTGCCTGCTTGACCACCTCATCAAAGGCGATATGAAACGGTGTTACCTCCATATCCACCAGGTTCATGGAAATCTGGGCCATGTTGTATTCATCAATATACCAGCCAACTGCCTTGACCGCTTTCAAGGTGCCAGGACGCGTAATGGGCGTCCCATTCTCGTCGCGGATAAATTTATTGGTTTCAGGATCCCTGGCGTTGCGACCCGCTTCTCTAATCTCCAGGGCTATGTCTGTGGCTTTTTTGGTATCACGTGTATTGAGGTTCACATTGTAGGCGATGAGGAATTTACGGGCACCCATGACCGTAGCTCCAGATCTGGCATTAAACTCGGCTGGTCCAAAATCTGGCTTCCAATGCGGATCCTTTAATTTTTCTGAAAGTCCTTCATACTCCCCGGCTCTGATATTGGCAAGATTCTCACGTTCTGGAGTGGCAGCTGAGTATTCATAGAGGTATACTGGAATATTTAATTCTTCTCCAACTCGCTTGCCAAGCATGCGTGACAAGTCAGCACATTCCTCCATGGTCATATCGCTCACGGGGATAAAGGGACACACATCTGTGGCTCCCATGCGGGCATGGGCTCCTTTGTGCTTGCGCATATCGATGAGCTCGGAGGCACGTTTGATGCCTTGAAAAGCTGCCTCAACTGCGGCTTCTGGACCACCGACAAAAGTGACCACAGTACGATTGGTGTCTGCACCTGGGTCCACATCCAGCAGCGTAACACCTTCCACTTGAGCAATGCATGAGGTGATCTTCTCGATCAGGGCCAGATCACGGCCTTCACTAAAATTTGGTACACATTCAACAATTTTCTGCATCTGTCAAACCCCTAAACTTTGGATAAATAATATAGAATATATAGAATGATGCCAGCCATTACCAATAGACCCAGAAAACTGCGTTTTGGGTAAGAAGAGGTTAGGCGTCGAAAATGAATACGTCTATCATCTGACTCTGCAGATTCAAAACGTCTCAATCGACGGGTTTTGGCATACTTCAGTTCTGGCATTAGATCCCGGCAAATAATCTAAAGAAGACATTAACAAATGGGTGAATAACCATACCTATGATGTGGAAACCGGTTATCATCCCAAAAATTATGATACCAAAAAGGATCATTGGTCCACTGCTTTCGATCAGGTAGATCTGGTGAGCAAACCGATTTGGAAGGATGCCAGCAAAGATCTTGGACCCGTCCAGAGGTGGAATGGGCAGGAGGTTAAAAAATGCGAGGATCAGATTTATTTGAAGCGATAAGGACAACATCTTAAGAATGATGCCCATGCTACTTTGAGGGTCTGCAAAAGCCAGATCAGTGGCTAAAAATATGCGTATCAGTACACCGGATATGAGTGCTAAAAACATATTCATAAGGGGTCCTGCCGCTGATATCCACAGCATATCCCGTTTAGGATTTTTCAGATTGCGGGGGTCTACCGGGACAGGCTTGGCCCATCCAAATCTGAACAAAAATAGCATGATTGTCCCAAATGGATCAAGATGAGCAAGTGGATTAAGCGTTAATCGTCCCATATGTTTTGCAGTTGAATCTCCCAACCGAAATGCGACATAGGCATGTGCAAACTCATGAAAGGTAAGCCCGATGAAGATACCGGGAGCCAGGTATATGAAATCCTGAAGTCTGCTCATAAAAGCGGTTGTTGCGTCCATTTATATAAGTGGTCCTTTATTCTATTATTAAACCGCCTAATATAGACGGCACACCATGGATGTGAACAGGATTAGCCACGATTTGATCCTTTCCCAGTTGCTTTCGCCATCCTATCATATCACGAATTTTTTGAATAAGGAAAAAGTATGAATTTTGGTATAAAAAATAAGGTGGCCCTGGTTCAAGGCGCTTCAACTGGACTGGGATATGCTGCAGCTCTGGAACTGGCCCGCGAGGGTTGTCGACTGGCTATTTGCTCTAGAGATGAAAAACGAATTCAAACTGCCGCTGAATCTATGAGCAAAATCACTGGTGCCACTGTCCAGGGGTTTGCCTGTGATGTGGTAGATCCAGAGGCACGCCGGGCGATGCTGGATGAGATCGAGGGAAACTGGGGTTCCATAGATATCCTGGTGGCCAACAATGGTGGTCCTTCAGCTGGATTTTATGATAGTCTAAGTGAGGATCAGTGGGCCAAGGCCTTACTGGGAAATTTGATTGCCATGAAAGACTCCGCTCAGGAAGTTCTGGGTGGTATGCGTAAAAACGGATGGGGCCGGATTGTTTTTATTACCTCGGTTTCCGTAAAACAGCCCATCGACTCACTCATCCTTTCTAATACAGCTCGCGCTGGATTGACTGGATATGCCAAAACACTTTCGGCCCAGGTTGCAGAGCATGGTATTACAGTGAATATGGTACTGCCTGGTATCCATGATACTGAAAGGGTAAAACAATTGCATAGTAATCTTGCAGATCCAGCCCTCATCGCCAGGGATATTCCCATGAAGCGTCTGGGACAACCCGAAGAGCTGGCAGCAGTGATTACCTTTCTATCCTCTGCTAGAGCCAGTTATCTCACAGGACAGTCCATTGTGGTGGATGGTGGTCTGGTAAAGGGTCTCTTCTAACTTGTCAAAATCTGCGCTTAAAGAACGCTTCTACGCAAGGGGGCTGCATTTTGAATGCACGGGTTGTGGCGCCTGCTGCAAGCTGGGAGGTGGCTTTGTCTACCCCACACTGGAGGATGTAGGCTTTGCCGCCAAACATCTTGATCTCAGTATCAATAAATTTACATCAACTTATATGGAACTCCATGAAGGTCAGTATGTGTTCAAGAACGATGAAGACAACTGCATCTTTTATGGAGAGAAGGGCTGCACTATCTATGAAGCACGCCCCACACAATGCAGGACCTTCCCCTTCTGGAAGGCTAATCTGAGATCACAATACCGCTGGAAATTGATTGAAGAAGAGTGCGAAGGCATAGGGCGGGGTCGATTGTTTGATTTTGTTGAAATTGAAGCCATCAAGAATCAAACGAGTCAGACGCCTGCTGGTCCCCTGCCAGAGGATGTAATCGATAAAGTCGAGAATTAATATTGAGCCCCCAGGGGCTTACCTGATCTGTCCTATCGTAGTAAAACCATTTTAATTGTTGCCTGATAGTCCTCTGTCTTGATAACCCCAAGGTAAACGCCGGTGGAAACCAGCTCACCGCCTGCATTGGTGCCATCCCAGAATAATTTGTGTTCTCCTCTGGCCTGTCTTGCCAAGGACCAGCTTTTTACCATGCGGCCCCTGATATCGAATATTTCAAATTCAACATCCATAAGCTCAGGCAGTGTGTAGGCGATGCTCGTGAGAGGATTGAATGGGTTTGGATAGTTTTGTTTTAACGAAAAAGTTGCCGGGTTCAAATCTGATTCCTTGATGCCAACCAGAGTCGGGTCGTTATGGAATAAGATATCATCGATCATCCAGCGCATAAATCCATAGTTTGGATGTGCCACAAAGCGGATACTCACATCAGTTGCATCCAGGAAGGGCGATAGATCGTAGGAATAGGTCGCTGGTGGAATGGTGCCATAAAGAGAATCCACAGTGTGATAGACCCCGTCAGCCCGTATCTGAATCAAGCCATAGTTAGTAGAATCTCGAAAGCTACCAACCATGGGGATATTGAACCAGGCTGCATCGAAGGGCGTGAGATCAAGCTCACGAATCATCTGCATGGTATCTGCAGATACATCAGACGCGTTCACTGCCAGCAGGATGACATGAAGCCAGTTATCTGCTCCATTTATAAATTCAGACAGTATGGCATTCTCAAAGGGTTGCCAATCCACGATTTCGAACAAATTACTAATGCGATCAAAGTCAGCCACCGTTTCATGATTTTGGGCCACAAAGGAATGGATCTCTGAATTTCCGGCATTGTTCCCAAGACTGCCATCCAGAGCGGTAACCCAATATTTAACTGTATCGCCCTCTTGAGACACCACATCTGCCAACTCACCGAGATAGACCTGATTTAACTGCCAGTCCACTTCATTCGAATCGATTGCAACCATGGGAGCCGTCATAATATCACTGCCACCGATGGTCCAATTCAGCCAGACGTCTTCAACATCAAAGCGTTGGTCGTATACGGTATCAATCTGCACTGATTTGGTGAATGGCAACAGATAGTGGACATCATTGTGTTCCTGCAATCCAGCGACTACTGGTGCTTCGTGATCAGGTCCAAACGTAAACAACATACTATTGTTAGGGGCACCTGAGGGCCAAAAGTCCGGATCACTCACACCATCATCATGAAATATATAGTAAAACGCAGTAACTGTTCCCATTGCAAAAGATTCTGGAATTTCAGCCTGATATATGTTGTCCCCAACAGATTCCAGGACATAGGTAGCAAGACCAACCTCTGTTATAAAGTTAATGTACTTGCTACCCGACCATCGGTTTTGGCTATCCAGAATCTCAAACTGAAAAGTGAAGGGTCCCGAGCTTTCTGTATTGTGGGGAATGTCAATTTCTGAAACCTGAACAATACTCTCTATTTCGGTAAACTGTGAGTTGTAGACATCCCTAACTGTTTCAACATCGTCAAATAAAGCTGCCAGGGCAGCTATTGGACCCATACCTGGAGAAATCACACAAGCCGCAACCAGTTGTTGAGACGCTCCTGGGGCAAGACTAATAGAGCCAGTGGATAGAACCCCCCGCCAATCACGGGGATATGTGTCGTTTACTGCCAACCATCCTGACCCATCCACTGGATTCCCGGAATACATGAATGGTTCTGGTGTATTATTGGATGGGTTTACATAGAGATTCCCCTCTTGATTACGACCCTGCATCGCCAGAAATGCTTCTCCGGCGGTCTCAGGATCTGGACATTCAACGGCGCAAAATGGAATAAAAGCCGAGGTGTGCAGGTTCTTATAGTCTGGAACGAGTTCACCTGAAACCCAGGCTGTGTCTCCAACGGAAGGCACGATGGGTCCTTGAAGGAGGGAAAAGCCCACTGCCGGTGGGAACATTCCATAGTCCTCATCTGGCAATTCTCCAACATAATGATAACTCAGATCAAGATCGGGGGCACAGCCAGGGTAGTCGTTATTGGCGTCACCCAGATCAATATCCTGCCAGATACCTAAAAACACAGAATCCAGCTGGTTCGTCCCTGCATTCTTGATGTTCCATTCAATAAACATGGTGTTTTCCAAGGGACCTGGTCCTTCAAAACCGTAGATAGCGCTGGTGACTTCAACATCCAGGGGTTGGGTACTCCATAGATGGGAGTGTCTCTCTGCATTACCGTCATTGAATACGGTCCAAAAATAAAGATCACCCTTAACATCCGGGCGATCAATGGCTGGATCATATACACCATCTTCGTTCACATCAATCCAGGGTGCCCCCTGATCAATGGGCCAGATATCCCAATCAGGATTGGATCGACCATCCGCAGTCTGAATTTTGTATATTCTGTTCTCTGGTAATTCAGGATCAGAGCCCCAGGGTCCTGGGAGAGACTCAGTGGTGAATTCGGCCGATGCACTGCGAATATCATCTGCACCATTCACGCGACCAGCAACAACCCAAAGACCTGCAGCAAATACAGGACTATCACCACTGCCTGCAGGCCATTCCATCCCTGCAGCGGGACCATGGGAGGTAATCCGACCCGTATTGTCCCACAAATTATTAATCTGATTGCCATCCCAGAGTTGATTCTCCTCAATGGCATAACCCAAATTGAATAAAAACAATAGACTAAAAAATATTTTTGATTTCATATCCCCTCCAAAATTAGGGGTGAATATATGTAATCCCTATCTATTTAACAAGTAGTTGCCTCTTAGCATCTAGTTGCCTCTAATCAAGCTTTGCAGGCGACGACGATATCTCTTTTGATGGATTGATCAACACGGTGGGTGAATTGATCATAGGGATCTGAGTCCTGGACGTGAAAGCCCCTGGCATTGAGGAGTTGTACGAAGTCTTCGCGGGACCAGACAAACTTGTTCCAGGCTAACACCAGACACCCCCCTGTTTTCAATATCTTGTGAAATTCAGGCAAACAGGCTTCCATGAGTTCCGCGGGACTGCGAGTGGGTGAGTTATGTTTCTTCTGGCTTTTATTTCCATGGGAGATACCATAGGGTAAATCACCGATGATGAGATGGAATTTTTCGGCCTTGAAGTAACGCCTTGAATGGATGGCATTGCCGGCGATGAGGGCCAGATGTTTTCTGGAGCTCTCGGTCTTGAATTCCTGCTTATCCCGAGCATATTCAAATAATTGAATGGAAGCTTCACTTCCAGTACTGCTGGAATACATGGCGTGTTTGCTTAAGGAGTGCTTGTATTTTTCCTGTTCCAGAAATTTCTTAAAAAAGATGGTGGCCTCATGGACCATTTTGCGCTCTGATTCAATCCCCGTCACATCAAATCCCCGAATGGCTCCCTCAAAGAGAGTGGTTCCCTTGCCTGAGACAGGATCCAGCAGCTGAATGGCATCATCCAGCCCAAAATCACTTGAGACCAAGCCCACATTGACCATCATCCTTGTAAATATTTCGTTGGTCTTCCCTGAATACTTGAGCAGCATGGAAATCTTGGGATCCGCATGGGAATGGGGTGTCAACTCTACTGGGTGAAGAGCTGAATCTGTGGTGTCCGCTGACTGTTGATAAAGTGCTAAGACAAAGGAGAGATTCGAGAGCCACTTTAACTCAGTCTCACTTAAGATTTGCCCTACTGTAAAGGACAGATAATTAATGCCTGCAATATTTATGGATTCAATGTGGTCACAGGGCTGGTCAAACCGTTTTGATGTCAGGGTGAGCTCAGCCAGGGCCAGTTTTTCGGATTCCAGATAGTATACTCTGTTATGACCGGGGTTTCGCAGGAGCAGGTATCGGAGCATTTGAAGTTTCAGCTTCTAGGAGGTTTCAGATTCAGATTGTTTAAACAATTCAGCATAGCGACGCACGGGTTGTTCCAGCTCATGCATCCCAAAATGGCGACTGAGTCTACCTATCTCGCGCCCATCTGCCATCAGTAAAAGCGTGGGGACGGCAAAGATGAGATTTTGGCCGGCAATTTCCATGGAATCTTCAGTCTTTATATATTGAAAATGCCAGGGTGGTTCTTCCTCCAGGAGTGCTTTCACTCGGGGTTTCAGTACCTTACATACATTGCATGTAGGAGTTGAAAAATAGAGCAATGTGAGGGGATGCTCATCCAGAACGGTCTGGAGCTCAGCTAAAGTCATTGCGAAACGCTACTCACGAATTTCCAGTAATTCTACATCGAATATGAGCGTGGCATTGGGGGGAATGACGCCACCGGCGCCCTGGGCACCATAACCCAGATCAGATGGAATAATTAAACGCCTTTTTCCACCAACTTTCATTGATAGGACGCCTTCATCCCAACCCTGAATAACTCTGCCAACACCAATGGTAAAACTGAAAGGCTTGTTGCGATCGACTGAGCTGTCAAATTTTGTCCCATCCTCCAGAGTACCAGTATAATGCACCACCACTCCCTGACCACTTAAGGGGGAGTTACCGGTTCCAATTACTTCTTCAATATATTTCAGACCACTTGAAGTGGTGATTGCTTCACTCATGATGTTTCCTTTTTTTTGTGACGAGAATTTAGAGCTGGGACGGGTTAAATCGTTACAACTTCTTTGTAAAGTTTTAGATCGAACGAAAAGGTACTGCCAATATCCAGGCGACTTTTGACTTCCAGGTTGGTGTCATGGAGCTTGAGAATGTGCTGGCAGATATGTAAACCCAGACCAGTGCCCTTGACAGTCTTTTGCAATTGCTGCTTGGAACGGTAAAAGCTTTCAAAAATCTTACTGATATCCCCTTCTGCGATACCGATACCAGTATCCTCGATGCGAAAGGAGAGAATCTCATTGGATTTCACCTCCGTCGTGATTCGGATGGTATCTCCCGGGGATGAAAATTTAATAGCATTGCTCAAGAGGTTGCGGATGACCTGACGAATTCGAAGGGGGTCAGCATTCACCGTCTGGATCGTATCTGGAAAATCCCTTTCAACGGTGATCTTTGATTGTTCCAGCAACAGGGCATAACTCTGGAGTACATCTTCCACCAGCTCAACCATGGGGAAAGGTTCTGCATTGATTCGCATCTGACCTGTTTCAAGTATGGCCACATCAAACATATCATCAATGAGGGCACTCATATGTCGAACCTGGGAATAAACGGTGGCCAATTTCAGGCTGAGATCTTCTTCGCTCATCTTTTCACGGTGCTCAACCAGGGTTTCAATAGTACCCTGCATGACGGTGAGGGGAGTCTGCAGTTCATGACTCACAGAAGCCAATAATTCTGTTCTCATCTTCTCTTTGCGACCCAATTCATCAAACATGGTATCGATGCGTTCCATCATATCGCCAATATGCATGGCGACATGACCAATTTCATCGCTTGCCTCGTCCTTGAGGACAAAGCGCGTATCACCTGCCCGATAATTTTGAACTGCCTGAGCCACATGCTGGACACGCCTAGTAAGAAAATACCAGAACAGTATGCCAGCAAATACTGCGACAATGATACTGAATAAAATAGTACGCGTCAGAATTAAGCCATATTCTTCCCACCAACTCACAATTACATCTTCACCACCCTCAACCATGGTCACCAGGACGTAGCCTGTTGGATCTTCAGGGGAACCAAGCGGCGCAGCTGCGAAAACGAAATCAAGATCTGTGGCTGTTGGAATGGCTATTTCAATGGGATAGTCGCTGGTATCAGCTTGAATAAAAGCCTGGATGGTCTCAATTGAAACATGGTCGTTGATGAGCTCAGATGGCACATAGCTTCCATGCTCCAGGATTTCACCATCAGGATCAACCAGGAATAATTCCATTCCGGGATAGTACTGAGCAAGCGAATCAAAAAAAACCGACATGTCTATGATATCGGTTTCTGGGTCTTCTATTTCCTCGGTAATTTCTAGAGCTGTATGGCGATAGGTTGTCTGGATATCAATTTCCAGATCATTCATGATATCAGCCTGATTCCATAGGACCAACAGTACCCCATTCAGAATAAAGAAGGCTATAAGCGCAAGGGAGACCTTAAAGGTCAGGGTGCGATATAGAGGGATATGTCTGAATTGGACCATGGAAGAAACCTGCTAGACACCTATCTCGTCAGAAAATTTATAGCCTACGCCCCAGACTGTGAGGACGTATTCAGGATTGTTGGGATTCTTCTCAATTTTGGACCTGAGACGATTGACGTGTGTGTTCACCGTGTTCTCGTAGCCCTCAAAAGAGTAATCCCAGACAATATCCAGGAGTTGCTTGCGACTATATACACGCCCCGGCTGACGGATCAGCAGCGTAAGCAGGTTGAACTCTGTGGCCGTTAATTGAATCTCCTTGCCACGAATGGAAACAGCCCGTTTTTCCAGGTCTATTTCCAGCTCTCCCTTGCTGATCTTGCGCTCCGTGCCTTCTTCATCCATAACATTGGATGCAGCACGACGCATGACTGCATTGATTCGGGCAACCAATTCCTTGATGCTGAAGGGCTTGGTGATGTAGTCATCACAGCCTGCTTCCAGAGCAGCGACCTTATCCAATTCATCATGACGTGCTGTGAGCATAATGACAGGGGTGTGTACATTGTCTGCATGCAAAGCTTTCACAACTTCAATGCCTGAAATTTCAGGGAGCATCCAATCCATAAGAATAAGACCATAGTCTCCTTGACGTGCTTTTTCGAGACCACTATCACCGTCTTTAGAGATAGTGAGCTCAAACCCTTCGTAGCGCAGACCTTCCTTTAAAAGGCTGATGATTTCAGCATCATCTTCAACGAGTAAAAGGTTCTTATTCATGAGTTATCCCCTGATCTTCTCCAGCGCTTAGCGCAGATAGGTCAGCTTTACCATTTGATTGGCATCAGCGGTGGTGATTCTGGCGAAATAAATCCCAGAACTTACCAAACGATGCTGCTGATCCAGGCCATTCCATGTGAAGACATGTTGACCAGCCTGAAGCTGACTTGTTGAATAATTCACTTCCTGTCCCAGCGCATTATAGATGTGTATAGACACCTCTTCTGCTGCAGGAAGATTATAGCTGATATTAACCGTTGGATTAAATGGGTTGGGATAAACCGATGTAATCTCAAAACTTTCAGGTATAATCGTGGTACCTGATTTCATCATCACACCAGCAGCACCAGCTACCTGTGGGTGGGAAATTTCAAACCGAGTATCCTGAGTTTTGAGGATCTCAACTTCCCGAGGTGCTTCTCCGGTCCAATAACCCAAAACTTTGAGTCCATCGTCTGATTCCCTTGAAGTAACCGTCAGACCAGGATAATTCATGATACTAGGCTGAGTGGTAGATTGCAGCGTGAAGCTAAAAGCTTCTGCAGGCTCTGAGGCACGCAGAATGAGACTACCATCTTCGATAATGAAATCAGCCTGGGCTTCAGTCTGGCTTATGCGAGCTAGACTAACACCCATGATCTCATCAACCAACAGGACCACGTCACTGACGTTAATCAGTGAATCAAGAGACTTGTCAGCCGCCCAGAATTCACATTCGCCAAATTCACCGTTACCCAGCATGACATTGATGAGGATTATCAGATCCTGAACACCTCGGTATCCGTCATTATTGATATCTCCTCTACCCCAGCCTGGGCAAGGCAGAATGGCGTCTGTTCTGGTGGTAAAGAAAAGAGCGGATTCATCGGTCAAGACATGAGCTGTTTCTGCCCACATATTGTTGAAGGTATACTGCATCCCTAACTGGCCAGTGTGGTCTTCAAGACCTGTGGTGGAATACTGACCATGGACTGAACTACCCCAACCGACACCGACATCATTGTCATTATTATAGGTGTGATATTGAATCTTAATATCGCCATTACCATCCGTACTGCCGTAATAATCGGCATCATACAGGATAATCTCAAATTTTTGAGTTGAACCACTATAGGCTCCCTGCATGTTGTGATACTCGATGATAAAGATATGTTCGGAGACGTTGGAGTAAGTATATACATCACCACTTCCCATAACCAGATCATCCCAGAAGGCGGCAATCATGGGGTTGGGCCCCAAGGGACCAGGCACTGGATAATTTCTAAAGAGAGCGGTTTCACTGGCACCCAGGGCGATATATCCGTTGGAACAGATAGAAACCTGGTTGTAATCCTCACCATAGAATCCGAAATCAAAGGGCAGGTTTACAGTAACGATGTCTTCCTGATTACTTCCATTGTCATTGAGGGGAACCAGAGTTCCAGTGTATGAGCCCATCCCGGGAACGATTTCAATCCAATTGTACTGGGGTGCCAGAGCGTAGGCTAGATCCTGACTATCGTAGCAGAAATAGCCACCAGCATCGGGACCAGTTGGGTCACCCATTCCTGGGGTTCCAATGGGCAGAAGCAGTGAGACTATTTCTACAAATCCATTGTCATCAGTAAATTCTACCTGAAGGGGAATTTGAACACCCACAGTTACCTGGGTGTTAATATTTATCTCAAAACTGGAAGCACTATTGCTGGTCTCAGAACCTGGCTCAACGTCAGAAAAGACAGCCACCGAATCAAGAATCTCTATATTGGGGTCAGAACTATGCAGCGTTGCAGTCAAATTGCTGCTTCCCAGGGTACCAATATTATCAGCAAAGAGCACCAGGTTGGTTACCTCACCAGGATCAAATGAATATGGTGGGAAGCCTGGTTCTGCCAGGGTATGAACCTGCAAATAGGGAGCATAGACATCAAATCTTCGATGGTCAGTATACGAGGTGCCATCTGCAGTTACCTGAATGGCAACATCATATTTAGCCATCCCGGGATAGTCCGCTGGCAGGGAAAAGGTTTGATCATTCAGGACCACACTGGCACCTGCAGCCAGAGTAGCATAGAAATAATCGACAGGGGGAGCATTCTCACCAGCAACTGTTAAAAACACATTTGAAATGCTGGCAGCAGAATGGTTTGAGAAAGTTAGGTCAAACTGAGCGGTTTCACCCGGATTGAGCATGCCATCACTGTTACCAACGGTTTCATTGAGGGTCGCTGCATCAATCAAAATGGCGAAATTGTCATCACCTACTGTAATGTCCATCTGTTCAGGTTTAAAATTATGTTTTGTGGCAGTCAAAGTCATGCTGGCTGGGAGCGCTGCGGGCAGATCAAGGACAACTGAACCATCTGCATCAGTATACCCGGATACGAACACGCCACTTCCTGTGACTGTCACCCAGGCGCCTTCAATGGCATTGTTGGTTGCATCAAGGATAGCAATGTCCAGATATTGGGCATCAGCTGGAATTTCATCAGGGGCTTCCATGGCGATGATTTGTGGGACACCAGTCCACAATTCAGTTGAAGGATCACCCATGAGGTTATTCCAGTGACTAAAGATTTTTACGTAATCACTGGTGGTTGAAGGATAGGTCTGATTGAGACTTATACGACCGCGTTCAACTGCAACTCCGGCATAATACAGCTCGTCGCTAAAGATACCGTGATAGATACCCACCGATACGCAGTTGTTATAAAGGGTGTGGGTTCCTGATGTAGCTGTACCAACAGCGCCAATGGCACCCTTGGGTACAGAAGTGGTTCCAACCCTTAGAAATTGCTCTGAACGAGAATCGCCAGTAAAGCCGCCCGTTCCGCATGTCAAAATAGTTACGAAGGGTAAATTTGATCCATTGGTAAGGGCTGACGTATTGGTATTTCCCCAGCCACTCATTCCCAACCATCCACGGTAGTTAAAGTAGGAAACGCCGGCATTGATTCCAGACGCAATCTGGCTCACAAAAGAACCACCATAGACCTCAAAATTGTCCTGGTAGCCATTGGCTTCCATATACTCGTTGATGTTTCTATTGGTCATAATTGTGGAGAGTCCAGATGAGGCCTGATCCCCCACCAGGAGAGCCCGTGTGTACCAGTCCGTATCAAAACTAGGGGGATTCTTTTCATAATTCAGAATTTTACTGATGATATTGCTAAATTCGCTGGCTGAAGCGAAAGGGAGTCTACCGATAAAGGCGTCGGCTATATAATCTGAACCGGCGAGATGAACATAAGGAAGGTCTCCCTCACCGTTATAATTTGAGAAATTCTCTATCCAGGTTGGAATATTAAAAGTACCACCTGCATCACCCACCAACACGACAAACTCAGGAGGATTGATCCAGGTATCGTAGGCATTCTGTATGTAATTCTTGATGGAGGAGTTGGAAGAACCCGTTTGCAAAGTACTGGCGCTGTGTACTTCAAAACCCTTTTCATGTCTCCAATCCAAGAGTGCCTGAAGATAGGTGGTCACAGTTGTATTTTCGGTATGAATAAAAAGAATAGATGGTATTTGGTAGTTGGGTTCCAGAACCAGGGTTGAATTTGGAACGAGATTCTCATAAATAGGTTCAAAAAATCTAGAGATGGGTCGCTCTGGTGCCACAAGTGGTTCGCTGTGATTCACATTAACTTCCAACCCCTCATAAATACGCAATTCTCTGGTAACGGGATTGTACTGGAAGGGACTTACTTCCACAGTAACCAAAGTCAGGTCGCGCATTTGGATACGTTCATGGAGAATAACAGGTGATGGAGGAAACCAGGCGTCTTGTTCATAGATATCCTGATCGATGGCAAATCCTTCGGGTCTATTTTGTGCTTCTAATTGTACGGGTTGGAAAGGTGCTAGATTAATATTGGTCTCAACACGCAGTGATGTGTATGAAATTTCTGTCTGGAGATCACCTGTAGCAGGTACAGCCAGGAGTGTTGAGGTGGTAGGAAGATCAGGGGCGCCTATGAGACGAAGCTGCCCTTGCATATCGGTATTCAAAAAATCGTATTCCCCCTGAGCAAAACTAATACTACCGATTGAAAATTCGGGTGTGCTAGCTTCTAAAGTAGAATGGTTTGCATCAAATGACTTAAGACTCAGAAGTGACTTTTCCGAGACAGGATTGGAAGCTGCAAACAGACCCCCGACTACTCCAAACGTAATGATTAAACTCAGGATATTTTTGTACATAATTCACCTTTCTATGGTTTCCCCAATCCAGACAATATACAAGATGGCAACTATGGCTGGTATGCAAGCAATCTAACAATTTGATAAATGCCACAGAGTGTGGAGAGCTCTCGATTCTGGGTACTTTTTGATCCAAGTTCCCACCTGGAAGATTTTGAGATATTTATGAACAGGAGATTCAACCGTCCACAAGTCTCTTCTGGAGACCATTCAAAAACAAAATAGTCCCATTTTGAGGGACTATTTCATGACTAAAACCTTTGGTCTGCATAAATCTTGCTGAGGTAACTAAACCTGTTTTCACTGAGTGCAGCGAATCAAACAGGTTTCAGTCTCTAGGGTCAGATTGAAACCAATTTAATCGTCGCGTTACTCCACTGGAAATTGGTTGGGTGAAATCTATTTCAAAAGGGTGACCTTCTGAATATGGTGTGCACCAGCGCTCTCAATTTTAACAAGGTAAACCCCTGATGAAAACGATTCAGTCCTGAGGGCATATCGATGAGAGCCAGCATTCAAGGATGCCAATTCCTGGCTAAACAATTTTCGACCCAACAAATCGTAGACTTCCAGATTTACCTCACCTGCCTGAAGCAGTGTGAAAGGAATTGTTGTGGTACCATTAAATGGATTTGGAAATGCTGGTCCCACTTCAAATTGAGTTGGTTTTTGGCTCTCACTCTCAACTGAAACCCAGTATAAATCAGGTGGGTTGGTGGTGAAGCGAATGATGCGACCAGCCTCCAGAACAGATGCACCAGGAGCATAGTTCCTGGCATATACATACATTAGGCCATCGTTTTGATCAGGCGACTCTATGCCAACTGTGCTAAAATTATTGGTCTGATCAACATCGTTGACTTCATAGTACTGAAATTCGATGACACCGTTCCCATCATCAGCAACCAACGATCCGCTTGGATCATGCAAAATGAGTTGAAAGGTTTCAAGAAAACTTCGATCACCAAAACCATTCCAGACCTCATGCCATTCAACGATAAACTGCTGATTGGTTTGATCGTGAAAGGTATACAAGTCAATGGGTCGTCCAACCTCCTGACTGTTTATCAGTGTATCATTGTCCAGATCATCCCAGAAGGGTGCCAACATGGCATCTGGTCCCAGGGGCATGGGTATGGACCAGTTACGGAAATAATTGATATAGTCCGCCCCAAAGGCTGCCCATCCGTTGGAGTTAATGGTGAGTATATCGTAATCAGTGTCATAATACCTGAAAGTGAAGGGCAGCGTCACAATTTCATGATCATCATCGCTGAGAGAGTAATGCTGAGCACCACTTTCACTTGAAAGATCTGTCCAACTGTAGGTGGGGAGTTCATCATATTCAGTATCATTATTGTCATAAGCCCAATAGCCATAATTTTGGTTGGGTGGTGTGGGATCGCTGTTGCTTTCTGCACCAATGATCACCATGAACTGCCGGTGATAGAATGGATCGCTCTGTCCATCCAGACGAAAATCAAAACTTAGTGGCAATCGACTTCCGTGGGCCACCTCGCTTAAGGAGCCTGTGAAACTGTTAT
The DNA here is from genome assembly GCA_016784545.1 of Candidatus Neomarinimicrobiota bacterium. Taxonomy (NCBI): domain Bacteria; kingdom Pseudomonadati; phylum Fidelibacterota; species Fidelibacterota bacterium. The sequence continues at coordinate 6,405 of JADHUM010000028.1, read as the reverse complement.
CGGAGAAAGTCAAACTTCCCTCTGCATCAATGGTGGCAGTACCCGTCACATCCCCAAGGGTTGCAAATTCTGCGGCACTGGTCAAGGTGACATGCAGGGTTGATCCCGCTGCATCCAGGCCCTGAAAGCTTCCGTTTAAGCTCAAGCTAAATGCCGCACCTGGAAGCGGCCTGATGTGACCATCAAAACTGATTGACAATTCTGGGGAAACAACACTCACTGGAATTGCCAGAGGTGAAGTAACGCCAGCAATTTCAACATTTATGACTATCTCCCGATCAATGAGCTGTATCAGGGGTGCTGAAGTTGCAGCGGCACTTATGGTTCCACCAGCTGCGATTGAATAATCTCCCAACGTTTCTGAATAGATCCCGTCGGGAGAGCTGAGATTAAGCGAAACAGAGACAGATGCTGACCCGTAATTATGGAACTGTGGTGTCCATTGAGTCATGCCGACGTGGACATTTTCCTGCATTCCGGCAAAGGCAACACCACTACCGGCCACAGGGACTACTTCAACAGTGACAGGCGTGTGCCCGGGGCTGTTCAAGGTAATTTCAAGAGGCTCTCCAGAATGATCAGCGGTATAAAATGAGCTCCCATCAAAACGATAAATTCTAATATGCCCATCTGTCCATCTGCCTGAGCCAATGAGTGCATTATTCTGCCTTAAGGAAAAGACGCCTTCCTGCAAATCAGATCGGTTTAGTGTGATGAGTCCATCATCCCAGCACACTTCTCCAAAAGCAGCAGCATCAAGGGTGATGGGTTCAGGGTTCAATAACCAGACCGGCAAACTTGGATCTCCCATGACATTGTAGGTGTGGTAGTAGAATTCTGCCATTTCACCAGGACCTAATTCGTTGACGAATTCATCCAGAAAACCAAATTTTGAGGCAACCAGAGCGGGTCCCAATTCATCGACATGCCCCTCCATGAGGGCGTCCCATAGTTTTGAATTCAGAGCATTGTTAAATTTTGTACGTGTATGTAAATCAGAAGGTGCCACAACGGCGACTGCTCCCGCTGGAACAGATACACTTCCCTGTGTTAATAAGGCTTCACAGAAAGCAGGATCAATACTGCTATCGAATTTGCCGGTCCCGCAGACAAAGCTGAATACGATGGGTAGTTTGTTCCCATTATTCAGAGCGCCATCATCAAAATCGGACACATGAAAATGAGGAAAATGCCAACCATGGGCGTCTCCCCATCCCCGGTAATTCACAACCCCCACACCCTCATTCCAGGCATCCAGAATTTGCTCCGGTCCAGTCGTAGGTGGAAAGAATACCGTATCCACATCGGAATAGCCATAGTCATAAAATTCATCACGGAGCCAGTATGAGGTCCATACCGGTGTAAGAATAGTTCCTGTATCTGCATAATTTCCTGCAGTGACCAGGGCTCTTTCCAGATAGCCAGACTCAACGTCAGGTGTACGGGAATAATTGATGGTTCTCACAATCACCTTGGCCAACTCCTGGGCAGTATCTACTGGCCAGCGTCCAATGAAGGCCTCTGGGAAGTAATCATCTGGGCCTCCCTCGATCAACACGTATGGTAAATCGGAAACATCATTCTCTGGGCCATAGCTGAAGGCAGGCAAGGCATAAGCATCATCCACATCTCCAATGAGCAGCACATATTCAAGGGCATTCGCAGCATAGAAATCGGCGATAAATTGCCGGATATCTGTGGTGGTGTTGCCCGTTTCTGAAAGTGGCGCCATGGTGACACGGAATCCCTGTTGTTCTTTAAGAACTCTGAACGGCTCCAAATATGGATTCGCCAGGGCTGCATCTGGAGCAATGATGAGGAAATCTCCACGCTGATATGATTCCCAGTTATAGCGTCCCTGAACCGATGGATAATTCTCCATTAGATTCTTAAAAGCCAGGGGGCCTGATGCTGAAAACGCCAGGGTCGCAAGCAGGAGACTGATGAAAATTTTCTGTGATATTCGGTGCATATTTTAGTTCTTTATTTTTTAAGTCGAGCTATAATTTATTCATTAACATTAGTTTACGGGTTACTGATTGTTGTGAATCATCGATACGTATAAAGTATATCCCAGTGCTCACATGATGACCCAGCATATCCTGTCCCTTCCAGACCCAGGAATTGGTTCCGGCTGATCCATCAAGTTTTTCTGAATAGATTTCTCTCCCTCGGATATCAAAAACATTGATGGATACGATATTGGCCTGAGGAATTTCAAACTCGAGACGTGTCGTCGAGTGAAAAGGATTTGGTGAGGCAGAAACAGACATCCCGAATTGGTTTGCTGAAGATTGTGTCTGGCGTTCGCTTATTTCTGGTCCAATGCTCAACAACTCATAGCCGGACAGAAAAATGGATATGGAATCAATCTCCCAGCCCCGGAAACCCACTGTGGAGTCGGTCTTCATTTTAACTTTGAGGCGACCTGTTGCAGGGATTTCACCAGCCATAAAAAATGTCTCGGAATGATTTTCAAAATTCTGGTCAGACCACTGTTTCTGAATGAGTCGTTCTGATTCATCGGCATTCCAGACTTCAACTGAGAGGGTGTCGATGTGCCATTCCACTTCATAGGCATGGACGATATGGATTCCCAGGCGCTTGGCATCTGGTAGACCTGACATATCCAGATCCATGACCATTTCTGATTCCAAACCCACATCATAAAAAAGGTCGGTTTGAGATTTCAATTTCCCGTTTTCCGCAACCCAGTCACCGCCATTTATTTGCCAGGCATATAGATCATCAAAACCTGTGCTGAAAATAGTGGTGGGTGCAGTTGGCAAATCAATTGAAAATGATAATTCCTGCTCGGGACCAAATGGTCTCAGATCATAGGAATGAATCTCAGGAAAATATCCAGGAGTCGACACCTGGATGTTGATGTCATTGCCCTGCCAGATGAAGGAGTGAAGACCAGCACCCATTTCAAGGGTATCGCGGTGAAACTGATCCCAGATAATAACTTCATAGGGATCGGTAAGGACTTCCTGGAGCAGATCGATATGGATGGTATGTTCAGGAGCAGGATCCAGACTGAAATCCAGAATAGTTGGATAACTTTCACTGGTCAGGATGGCGGCCACAGTATCCGATTCAAAGCCTGGTGCAGAGGCAATCACCCGATAGGTCCCCTGGTTAACCAGACGACGATAACGGCCAAAACCATCCGTGATCCGGGGCTGCATCATGAGCCCTTCCAGAGGAGTTAAGCTTCCACCCACATTAAGCTTGGCCAGCTGGATCTGTGCACCTTCAAGTGCAAAGCCATCAGAGGCATCGCTAACGATCCCCCTAATTTGGGATTTGCTCTCCGGAGATCGTCCAAAGGCACGATCCATGAGAAAAAAGAGACCCTCCAGATTGCGGTCCACCGTATCGTTAATAATGTCGACATTGGGCTGTAAATTATTGGTTCCCACTTCAATTAAGAACTGAATGGCACCGGTCTGGGTATAAAACCAGTCATGGGCATTCCCACGCTGGGTTTTACCAGGGGTTACTGCATAATTTCCATCCCTGGATTCGTTGATCACTCGTTGAGATAAGGTGGTGGCCAGCCCGCTCATGATGTCAATATCTGGCGGAAATTTGACTTCATCCCACTCCCAGGAATAATAGATGATTTCTGGTGTACCAGAACGTGCGGAATGATAGGCAACTGAAAGCAGAAACTTCTCCTGCCGGGCCAGATCCGCGATGGCTCTGGTTTCTGACTCAGAAAAGGCTGAGGGACCTCGATAGTAGTCATAGTCATCGACTTCATAGGCATCGCCAAAAATCCAGTTAAAATCATAGTTGCGATTGAAGTCTACACCATCTATATCGTATCCAATTCCTTCTACAAAGTCAAAGACACCATTGCCATTGTTATCCGTCTTATTCTTACGAAAGGTGACATCAAGACCATCATGGACCACTCTCAAGCCCTCAGGATTGTAGCTGGGGACCACCCATACCTCCAGGTTTTGGAGGATCGAGCCTACATGGGAATTCATGGCATCAAAGCCATGGAGGAGGCTATCGACCAGCCCCATGGTAATCTCAACACCGAGAATTTCTTCTGCATGACATTGTCCCAGGAACAGCAATGCCGGCTCATCCTCATCCAGCGTTGGGTTGTCCGATAATTTGATGGCATATATGGGCAGGTCTTCGTTGTTTGATCGACCAATTTCCCGTACATCAAGAATGGCATCATAGGCTGGAATTTGCTGAATCGAGTCCATATAGGCCACGATTTCTTCATAGGTGTGGTATCTGCTATCAATCACCGACTCGCGTAGAAATGATTGGGCATTTACACTCATTGCAGAGAAGAGAAGTAGGATACTCAGAATATTGCGGATGACGTGTGGCATGAATATGATTTCCAGGAGATCTGTGATTATTTGATGAACATTACTTTTTGGGTGTGTAATTGAGTTTCTGAACCTATGGAAACCAGATATACGCCACTACTCAAATCCTGTCCAAATCGATTCTGACCTTCCCAGGTATAAATACGACCGGATTGACTGCCCAGAGATTCATGGAGAATTTCCCGGCCCTTTAGATCATAAATATATAAATCCAGATCAGCACCTCGCAGATTCTCAATTGGAATATTGACGGATCCATTAAATGGATTTGGATAAGCTGAACCGATCTTAAACTCCTGAGCCACAACGACTTCATCAATGGAAACAGGCATCTGACCACTATAGGCCTGGGCGTAAATATTGGTCAATTCAGTTTTCCCAGAGGAACGCATGTCCAGCCAAGCGATGAGATAGGTTAACGAATCAGGATTACTGCCTGTAAAGGGTACGATCTGAGCCTGCTTTTGATTTAATACCGCCGTTGAAAGCGGTACCCCTTCTGCGCCATGACCACGACCATCCGGATGGGAATCGTAGAAGTATATATCTGAATGAATACCATTACGGACATCTTCCCAAGCCACAATATAGCGTGATCCACTAATCGTACGCAAGGCAGGGTCTTTATTTTCTGATTGAAGTGTCGTTATTTGTTCGGCTGCAGTATCGGTGGTGAGATTTTTGACATAGATATCATGTTGAAAACCATCATAATCCTGCCAGGCTGCATAGAGCACAGAACTGTTGTCATCAGCAAAGCTCAATTCCAACTCTGTCTGATCTCCAAACGCATTGCTGATTAATTGTTCTTCGCTCAAGTTACCATCCGTATCAATGATCACGGAAAATAGATCCACACTACTTTCAGCGGCATTGCGAAGATCTTCCCAACCAATTGTAATCTGTTCCTGCTCTGGATCATATGCTGCGACAGCATTTCTCTGAGTACTTCCACTATCTGAACTAAGGACTTCTGACCATACATTGTTGCCATCGGGTGATAGTTTGGACACATAGGAATGGAAACCCGCTGTGGTTTCAGCTTCCCAAACATAGATAACTGTGGAGTCCGCCAGGGCAACAGCGCTCTTTACGGATTTATCGGCGAGCATGTCAGTGGGCGTGATGACTACGCCTCCATCACTCCAGAGTGATGTACCATCAATGGTATATTTCTGGGCATGAACCTGGAGTCCCTGCAAGAAAACATCTTCAGTCCAAAAGTAGTAGAGATAGCCATCTACACTGGTCACCATTTGGGGATTAAACTGACCGATTGGCGTACTTTCATGGCTGGGAATTCCTGCAAGATCCCAGGTTGGGATTAAATCCTCACCCACATGTTGAGTAAAAAGAATTTCCATGCCTGTGGAAGGATTGGTATAAGTTATATACGCACCTCCCTGGTTATCAGGTGCAATGATTGGATCGCTTTGCTGTTCGTTGCCGGAAAGGACCACACCATCCATAGTGAATTGGATAGCGGCACTTTGATCCATGACCTGAGCCATAGCAACAGCTCCAGTACCAGACCAACGATTGTCCTCCCAGAATATCAGCGCATCATTGTCGCCCCAGGTAAGTGTTTGAAATTTGCTGGCATCTCCATCGATGCCAAAAAAGTATTCAGAACCATCGACTTCCCAGGCTTGACTGCCATCCAGGCGAACATGTTGGGCTGTGATACCAATGCTACCCGTTGATGCATTTGACCAAACAACCAGAGCGCCACCATTTCCATCAGGACGCACAAGACCACCACTCTGGATTTTTTTTCCAGAAGTTATAGCCAGACCATCAGCCCCAAAGCCCATGCTGCCATCCAGGTTGACATATTGGATATAGATATCGGATTGTGGGTATCCTCCATTGCGCTCATCCAGCCAGGTCACATAGACACCGCCCTCATCACCCATGGTAAAACGAGGTTGGAGTTGTTTAAGATCAGCCTGAACAACGGGGGTTCCCCCATCTGACCACACAGGGCTACCATTCAAATCTAAAGCTTGTATAAAAATATCTGGATCAGTACTATTATTCC
>JADHUM010000027.1 GCA_016784545.1 Candidatus Neomarinimicrobiota bacterium | reverse complement strand
AGGGCGCTATCCTTTTTATGGCAATACGAAGTACCCCCGTTTTTTATAAAAACAGCCTCCGCCACTTGCAGAATCCGCCAAGTCATTACTCACCAATACTTTAGAAGCTTTTTAGCCCAGGTTTCGGGGGAACTTCAATTGTCTTAAACCAAGCGTTCTGGTGCATTTAGGATGCCATCCATTTGTGTTGTTGCAGAAAACCTCTGGTTGATTGAACTTTTTAAATCCACAATGATTTGAATCACCATTCCTCTCGTGTATCTTTTAAGCTATGACAACAATACAAAAAAATGGTCCCAAAGTGACAGTTATCATTCCGCATTGGAATGGAATTGAGGTGTTAGAACCCTGCCTTCGCTCATTGGAAGCCACTCAGTATAATTATCTGGAAATTGTTGTCGTAGACAATGCCTCATCAGATGATAGTGTTGCCTTTGTTCAACGAGAATTCCCTGGTGTAAAAGTTATTCAAAATTCTGAAAATCTGGGATTCGCAGGTGGCTGTAATGTTGGATTGCGAGAAACTGAATCAGAATATTACCTCGTACTTAATAACGATACAACTCATGATTCGGATTGGATTTCCCCTCTGGTTGAACAGATGGAGATGGATGCCAATATTGCGGCAGTGCAACCCAAAATTATGTCCGCTCAAAACCCTGAAGTCTTTGACTATGCAGGAGGTGTCGGTGGGCTGATGGATATATTGGCCTTCCCTTACGCTCTGGGTAGAATTTTCACGACTACTGAGAAGGATGATGGCTATTACGATACACCGAGAGATATCTTTTGGGCCAGCGGAACAGCTCTCCTGATACGCGGAGCAGCCCTTGAGGATGTTGGCTTGTTTGACGAAGATTTTTTTGCCCATATGGAAGAAATTGATCTATGCTGGCGATTCCATAATGCAGGTTGGCGTGTGGTCAATGCCCCAAAATCAAGAATATTTCATCATTCCGGCTGGACCCTTCCACCTGATCGCTACCAGAAAAAGTATTTGAATCATCGCAATAATCTGATGATGATTGTCAAGAATTACCCCTTTGCCTATCTCGCTGCCATATTACCAGCCCGTCTTACTCTTGAAGGAGTGGCCTTTGTATTCTCAGCCTTGATTCGTGACTGGAAACGCATGGCTGCCATTACCATGTCTATTGGATGGAATTTTTCCCACCCCTTTCTCCTGATAAAGAAACATCAAGAAGCTGGTAAAAAGCGAAAACCTCAAGCAGTAACGGCGACTCTGCGAAGGATGTATGGCGGATCCATTTTCTTTCAATACTTTTTACGCGGGCGTAAGCGAGCCAGGGACATACAGGGATGATGCCGGCAACGTTTTTTGCCTTCATAGGGGCCCTATTTGGAATCCTAACGGTTGCCTTAGGTGCATTTGGAGCACATGCCTTAAAATCAATTTTGGATAGCTACGGCCAAAACATTTGGGCGAAGGCAGTTTTCTACCAGGCTATTCATGCCCTCCTGCTCCTACTTCTGCCAACTTTATCAAATTACTTAACCCCCAAAGCATTGAACGTTACTGGGGACATGATTATCTCGGGTGTTTTGCTGTTTTCAGGAAGCCTTTATATTCTGGCTCTCAGTGGAAAGAAATATTTTGGAGCCATTACCCCCATTGGTGGTGTTGCACTTATTTTAGGGTGGTCATGGTTAGCAATCTCACTATTTAAGGCTACTTTTCGATCATGAATGGAATACGTCCCTGGCGTCGATCCGATCTGCCCTCTATCCAAAGGGTTGCCTGGGAAACCTGGGCTGATGCTTATGGGGCCTTCGTTCCTGAGGAAGACCGAAAAGATTTCCATGAGTCTTACTATGCTCTTCAAAAACTTCAGAATCTGTATGATTCAAAAATAGTTGATGGTTGTGTCGCTCTGGTTGACGATCTCATTGTAGGCTATAGTAAAACATACTGGAATCAACAGGACCTCCAATTTTTTATTACATCGCTCTATGTATTGCCATCGTATCAAAAGTTGAAACTGGGAAAGCGTATGATGGAATACGGAATCAATATCGCTAAAACAAATTATAACGTTGATCGTGTTTGGCTGGGTGTCATGGTTGAAAATCTGCCAGCTATTGACTGGTATAATCGTCAGGGATTCATCTTTGAGGATAGCAAACCATTTACCATCGGTAAAACGACCATAGAACATCTATATGGGTATAAACTGATCTAAATCAGATTTATCCCCCAGGGAGGAAATATGCCAATTTTAATTTCAGGAATCTCAGGAGTCCGCGGAATCATCAATGATGGGTTCGACGAACAGGTCGTTAAAGTATACACACGAGCTTTTGCTCAACTCATGGATAAGGGGCGGATCGTTATTGCCCAGGATAGTCGACCATCAGGAGAAATGTTCAAAGGGATAGTTGAAGAAACCTTAAGCCAATTGGGGTGTGAAATCATTGATTGTGGGATATGTCCCACGCCAACTGCTCAGCTTATGGTGAAAGACCTGAATGCCAGAGGTGGAATCATTGTTACCGCCAGTCATAACCCCATTGAGTGGAATGCCTTGAAATTTGTTGGTGCTGAAGGTCTGTTTCTTGACTCAGATGAGCACAAGCAGCTTCAAATCGAATTGGCAAAGGTAAAGGAATCTGGTCCCTTAAATACTGAGCGGAGCGGTTCCGTAACCAAACTTGATGATAGACTTGAACGGCATATTGAGAATGTAATGGCCCTGGACCTCATGAATGTGAGCGCTATTCGAGAATTGAAACCCAAGGTTGTTATTGACGCCATTAATGGTGCTGGATCAGAAGTTTTACCTGCCTTCCTGGAGCGGTTGGGATGCGAAGTATTTCCCATCAACTGCAACAATGATGGAAATTTTGTCCATACCCCTGAACCCTTGCCTGAAAATCTCATGGAACTTAGAAAGACAGTGAGTCGATTAGGTGCTGACATTGGATTTGCTACGGATCCTGATGCTGACAGGCTGGCTGTTGTTGATGCTTTTGGAAATCCCCTGGTTGAAGAATACACACTGGTATTGGCCGCCTACCATGCCCTGCGACATGCCAGCGAGGATGATCGTCGACCCCTGGTGACCAATTTAAGTTCAACCAAAGCTCTGGATGATCTGGCTGAGCGTTATGGAAGACACGTTATAAGAACACCCGTTGGTGAAATTCATGTTGCCCGTAAAATGCAACAACAAGACACACTGATTGGTGGCGAAGGTAATGGCGGCGTAATTTTAGCTGAATCTCACCTGGGTCGTGATTCCCTGGTAGCATCTGGACTGATTCTGTCGCTTATGGCTGAAACAAAGCAATCAATACGTGAAATCGCAGATGATCTTCCCCGGTATGAGATGGTGAAGGATAAAATCAATGTGCAAGGGTATCAACCTGCAGAAATTCTTCAGTCTCTGGCGGAAAAATATGCCAGCCTTGTTCCCAATCTTGAAGATGGGGTAAAGATTAGCTGGAAGGATCGCTGGGTTCATTTTCGTGCCTCAAACACAGAGCCCATTGTCCGTATCTTTGCTGAAGCTTCGACCCAGACCATTGCGGCTTCTCTGGTGAGTGAGTTTAAAACGGAGATTCAGGATTTATTATAACGACATGCAATCCATATGATGGCTAACACCAGCGTGGGTGTAAGTATCCCATGAAAAATTATCCGGAAATCAAAACAGATCGTCTCCTACTTCGAGGATTTCAACCATCTGATGCCCTGGAGATACAGAAGTTAGCTGGCGCTCTTGAGGTTGCTGAAATGACCCTCAATATTCCCCACCCATATCTGGATGGCATGGCAGAGACCTGGATGGAAAACCATCAAAAAGATTTTGAATCAGGCGAAGGTTTGGTTTTCGCCATGGTTGATCTGAAATCAGACAAATTGTTGGGTGCTGTTGGCCTCACCATTACACGTCGATTCAATCGTGCCGAACTTGGCTACTGGGTTGGTAAACCTTTTTGGGGTCAGGGCTTTGCCACTGAAGCCTCAACGTCGGTGCTGGCATATGGCTTTGAGATAATACAATTGAACAAAATTCATGCGAGTCACATGACGCGGAATCCAGCCTCCGGACGGGTCATGCAAAAAATAGGCATGGAGCCGGAAGGTGTCCTCAAACAACATGCCATCAAGTGGGATCAGTTTGTCGATCTGGCTGTCTATGGGATACTGTCATCAACCTGGCTGGCGCAACATACGCAATGATTTGATATGCTAGAGCCTCACTACAATACCGTCATTATTGGTGCTGGCCCAGCTGGACTTATTGCTGGCGTTGAGGCCCACAATCCTGATCATAGTATTGTTATTCTGGAAAAAATGCATAAAACAGGTATCAAGCTGCGTATTTCAGGCAAGGGTCGCTGCAATATCACCAATGAAGAGAGCATGCGGAGCTTCCTGAACCGATTTGGGAAGAAGGGTCGTTTCCTCAAGTATGCGTTTTCACAATTTTTCAATCATGATTTGCTCAAATATATAAATGATCTGGGGGTTCCTACAAAGCTGGAGCGGGGTGGGCGCTACTTTTGTGAGAGCGATAGAGCGACGGATATTGCTGTAGCGTTCGAAAAGAAACTAAGCGAATTAAATATCCCTATCGCCATGAAAGCACATGTGACCAGAATTGAAAAAAATGATGGTGGTCAATATATTCTTCAGGTAAAACAGGGAGAACATCAGACTCAAGTGCTGGCGGATCAGGTGTGTGTTTGCTCTGGAGGATTGGGGTACCCGGCAACTGGATCAACTGGAGAGGGATACGCCATGGCTCAAGCCTTTGGCCATACCATCGTTGATACGGCTCCATCTCTCGTACCCGTTTTAACTGCCGGTGATATTGCAAAACGAGTGATGGGTGTTAGCTTGCGAAATATTTCTCTCTCAATCTGGGATGAGGGCAAAAAAGTCACTGAAATGTTTGGGGAAATGATGTTCACACGAAAGGGAGTGACAGGTCCCATTATTTTGACCTTAAGTGAAACCCTGGTGACCATGCTTGACTCCCGGAGGGAAGTTCAAATCAAAATTGATCTCAAACCTGCTCTGGATCATAAGAAATTGGATCAACGACTGCTTAGAGAGTTGTCGAATAACAGCAAAAAGAATTTCAGAAGCTTGCTGAAATCTCTTTTGCCCCTGAAAATGATCGATCTATTTGTAGATTTGCTGGAGGTGGATCCAGAGAAGAAATTACATCAGGTGACTGGAGAAGAGCGGAAACGGTTGAGGATGTTGCTCAAAGAATTTCCCATGCAAGTTATTGGTCATGATTCCTATGATCATGCCATAGTAACTTCAGGTGGGATTTCCTTAAAAGAAATAGACCCAACTACCATGGAATCCAAGTTGGCGGAGAATCTGTATTTTGCAGGCGAGGTTATTGATGTAAATGGTGAAACGGGTGGCTATAATCTGACCTCAAGCTGGTCAACTGGATATTTAGCAGGACGATCGATGCGAAACAAGAATCTGGGAGTGTAAATCATGAATAAGAACAAACGCTCAGGGGTGATCAAATTGATGCTGGGTAAAATCTGGCTGAAATTGACGGGCTGGAAATACGAAGGGCATCTGCCTACAAGGGGTAAGTATATTCTGATTTGTGAGCCTCACACCAGCAATTGGGATTTTATCTTTCTATTGGCAGCCATGTTTATGGATCGTATTAAAGTGTCCTGGCTGGGTAAGCACACCTTGTTTAAAAAGCCCTTTGGCGGATTTATGAAATGGCTGGGTGGAATACCTATTGATCGCAGAAGTACTCATGGTGTTGTTGAGCAGATAGCTGACCATTTTGCAGCAAATGAGAATTTGATGATTGCCCTGGCTCCCTCAGGAACGAGAGCCAAGCGAGATCACTGGAAATCTGGATTTTATCATATGGCATATTCGGCACAGGTACCACTTTTGCTTGGATATGTAGATTTCCCCACAAAAACTGTGGGAACGGGTCCGCTAATAAACCTCTCGGGAGATATCAAGAAGGATATGGATATGCTCCGGGAGTTTTATGCTGATATCAGGGGAGATCATCCTGAACTTGAGTCAGACATCATTTTGAGAGAAGAGCAAGAAGCCTAAATTCATGCCCTACAATTCGGGGTATTTAATAACTGTGTTTTCTATGGCAGGAATACTTCGTAAATAATCGTAAATCGCCCCCAAATCTTCAGCTTTCATTGTGGCATAATATGTCCAGGGCATTGGTGTATTGATCTGACCCTTTGCAAGAGGAATTTCGCGGGCTGCAGGATTGTCCAAGACCTTAAAGCGCTGGATAAAGGCCTCTTTCGTCCAGCTTTTAATTCCTGTGGCATGGGGCGTAATGTTGGCTGAATTCACAGTACCACCAGACAACATCCCCATGGTGAAGCCACCTGCAAATTCCATCCCATCTATAGGCATTCCCTGCTCCATAGGGGTATGGCAGTCAGTACATCCTGCCGCCGTGGTCATGTATTTCCCATAGGCGATGGCATCAGTTTTATAGGGGAGGCTACCAAACTCAGCTTGCTTTGGGATGGTCCGAACGATCAGGTTAAGGGGGAAGTTAAGTTTTCGCGGAGGAACCTCATTTGGGATGGGGTCCAGGGTTCTGATATAAGCCACCATGCTATAGATATCCTCCCGACTCATTCGGGCATAGTTAGGATATGGCATAATGGGAAAAAGCGGGATTCCATCCTTGTTCACGCCACTGGTTATGGCTCGAATAATTTCACCGTCAGTCCAGGATCCTAAAGCAGCGGGGGTAATATTGGGAGCATAGATGGTTCCTGGAGTTCCCATTTCCTCGTTATAGACTTCGCCTCCAGCACCGCGAGTACCTGGTTTGACGGGTGCCATAAAAATAGACCAATCTCTTTGACTGTGACAATCCGCGCATCCCACGACATGTTCAACAAGATATTCACCTCGCTGAAGACGTTCAGGTGTCGATTCCACATCAATATCTTCAGCCTGATCAACTTTGATGGGCAAAAAAATACCACAGGAGATGAAACAAAATGTGAGGACTAGCACAAAAATAGTTTTCATGACTTATTCCGTATTATAGCAATTGATTGTCTGCAAAGGAGAAGCACTGGGTCCGACCCACAATGAGATGATCTAAGAGATCGACATCGATGGTTTCTAGAGCCTGCTTCAAGTTTTTAGAAATTTCCCGGTCGTTCTTATAAGGTGTTGATGATCTTGAGGGGAGGCACTGGACCAAAATTACTGAGGCGGCTTTGTGATCTGTGGCTTTTTGTGTTACTTCTGACATGTAAATCGATGGGGTTGAGAGGACTTCTGGTCCTAACTCATTCATATCTATAACCTGGTTTTTTTTATCAAGAAGAATGATTAAGACAGCATCACGATTGCGATCACGATGATGCGTATTCAGGTACTCTGACACTGCTTTGCTGGAGTTCAGACAATTCATGCCGTCTGGCTGGACAAATAGATTGCGGCTCCCGGCCACATGTGTTTGCTCGATGATATATTTACCTGAGTGAGCTCTCCTTGAAGCGTGACGGGCAGTTGGATCAGCATTGGGCGACAAGCCACAAGATGATAACCCTGCCACCAATAGAATTAGATATATATTTCTCAAACATTCTCCCCGATGATAATTAAATCTTAATGATGAGAATATATATCACATTTAATAGTTGTCAATATAAAATGCTGTTTTGGCCTGTCGTAGGTTTAGGTAAAATAATAAGATGCAATTCTAAACATGATGTGGGATATGTCTACACTTTCAGGTCTTATTTGACTGCTATGAAGGATTATGGGATATTACAAAAGTCGATGATCGGCGAATGAGAAAAAATCGTTCCCACCGACAATGAGATGATCCAGGATTTCAACATCAATGGATGTCAGCGCAACTTTCAACTTTTTGGTCACTGCCCGATCACTTCCTGAGGGGGTGAGGGACCCTGAGGGGTGGTTGTGTACCAGAATGACGCTGGCAGCATCATAACTCAATACCTTTTGGATGACTTCCCGGGGATAGATGGCCGAAGTAGTGAGCGATCCGGTAAAGAGCTCTTCCATTTTGATAATCTGATTTTGACCATCCAGAAAAATGACCAGAAAGACCTCGCGATTCCTTTCCCGCAAGTTGTGGGTGAGGTAATCCTTAACTGTTTTGCTGGATCTGAGATAATCTTTGCCCTCAGTTTGTTCAAATAAATACCTCCGGCCTACAGCATTGGGAAGTTTAAGGGCAAAAACATTTGATAGCCCCAAGCCTTTTATATCGAGGAGAACCGAAGTGGGAGCTTCCAACGCTCCGGCCAGGCTTCCAAATCGTCTAATCAATTCTTTTGCCTGAGGTTTCATATCCTTTCGAGGTGTTGCAAGGGTGAGGAGGAGTTCCAGAACCTCATAATCGTGGAAGGATTCTATTCCGTTTTGAAAAAATCGTTCTCTCAATCTCTGTCGATGACCTGAACTTGAAACAGCTTTTGCTTTCATGGTAGACTCCCAATCTAGATAAGTGAAATTTGGTGTCATTGACACCAGTCGATTGTAACTACTGAGATAGGGTTAGCTGATCAGGGTGTAAATTTAAAAATTATTGTTTGAAGTTCAATGCCAGGAATGGAAAAGATCACGCCTTGTTGAACACATGAAATGTTCGCACTCAGTTTATTGATTTTTAAAGGTAAGTGCCGCCTTTACAAAATCTTTGAACAGAGGATGTGTTTTAGCTACTCTGGATTTGAACTCGGGGTGGGCTTGAGTTCCAATAAACCAGGGGTGATCGGCAACCTCAACCATCTCAACCAACTCGTTGTCTGGAGATGCTCCCGAAATGATCATACCAGCTTTTTCCAGTTGATCCCGATATTCATTATTTACTTCAAATCGATGTCGGTGACGTTCAGAAATATTTACTTCACCATAAGCATTAAAGGATTTGGTTCCCTCCTTGAGGACACAATCATAAGCGCCTAAACGCATTGATGCACCTTTGTGGGTCACATGATGTTGTGAGAGCATGAGGTGAATAACAGGATGAGGGGAGGTTTCTGAAAACTCTTCAGAGTCTGCATTTTCCAGACCTAGGACATTGCGGGCATATTCTATGACTGCCACCTGTAAACCAAGGCACAAACCCAAAAATGGGATTTTCTTCTCTCTCGCATACTGGGCGACTCGAATTTTACCTTCGATGCCTCGAGAGCCAAACCCACCGGGTATTAAAATTCCATGAACATGGCCCAATACTTTTTCCAAACCGGCATCAGACTCCAGATCTTCGGTATCCACAAATTCAACTTTCACTTCACATCGATTGTCGACTCCAGCATGAATAAAGGATTCAATGATGCTCTTATACGCATCCACCATGGCTGTGTATTTACCGGCCACTGCTACGGTAATGTTATCTTCAGGATTTAAAATGTGATGGACAAATTGTTCCCACTTTGAGGTATCAGACTCAACGTTTTCCATGTGAAGTTTTTCCATGACAATACCAGCGAGGTGTTCTTTTTGCAGGAGGAGGGGGACTTCATAAATTGATTTTGCATCAAGACCTTGAATCACAGCATTGGGCTTTACATTTGTGAATAAGGCCAATTTCTGTCTCACATCATCGGTTAGCTCATACTGGGTACGGCACAAAAGAATATCTGGCTGCAAACCTATCTCTCTTAAGCGCATGACAGAATGTTGACTGGGTTTTGTTTTTAGCTCTTCGCTGGCCTCAATGTATGGAATGAGGGTAACATGCAGGATGATGACATTCTCATGACCACGAGCCTGCTGAAATTGTCGAACTGCCTCCAGGAAGGAAAGACTTTCGATATCACCAACGGTTCCACCAATTTCGGTAATAACCACATCCAGGTTTGGATCAACTCGTTCCGGCTTTTCAATTCTTTTGATGATCTCATCAGTGACATGTGGAATGATTTGTACAGTCCCACCCAGATAGTCCCCGCGACGCTCTCTCTCCAAAACCTCATAATAGATACTGCCAGCCGTGCTGTTATTAGCCTTGGTCATGTCGGCATCAATAAATCGTTCGTAATGACCTAAATCAAGATCGGTTTCTGTCCCATCATCAAGAACAAATACCTCTCCGTGCTGGAATGGATTCATGGTGCCGGGATCAACATTCAGGTAGGGGTCAAGTTTCTGGATGGTTACTTTTTTGTTTTTTAGCTCCAGCAACATTCCCAGGGAAGCAGCCGCAATACCTTTCCCAAGACCGGAGATGACCCCCCCTGTTACAATGATGTGTTTGGCTTGATGCGCTTCCATAATGTCCTCAAATATTTCTTTTAATTGACTGTAAGTTAGGTGGAGTCTGTTTTGCTGGTGGAGACAGTGCCAGTGTGAAAGCGTTGGGACTGATATATTCCACCTTGAAATGCATGGTTTAGCTTATGCGAAGCTTCCATCGGTTTAAAGCATAACCTGCCAGGGTTGTTGCTTTTGTGAGGTCCGAGATGAGGGGGAAATTTTGGGTCACATGAATGCCAGCTCTCATGTGGAGCAATATAGTAAAAGGTCTCCCAAGGCCAAGCTCTTTCAATGAAAAACAGGGCATATATTGTTGCTCTTCGCAGCTATATTATTCGCTAATCAATTCGAGGGTACTATGGGACATATTGTCAGTGAGCACCGAGACTACCGTCTGCTTCAGCAACGTTTTGACCGACATATCACGGGCGCGCCAGCCTCACCTACCTTTACCAAAATTTTAGAACTCCTATTTACACCTGATGAAGCCAGACTCGTACGCCGTTTCCCGACAATACCAACTCGAACCGCCAAATTAGCAGTAAAACTCAATATGGACGAGGACAGGCTAAACGATTTGATCCAGGATTTAGCGCATCGTGGGCTTGTGGTGGATATTGAGCGTAAAGGCCGCCGCTATGTTGCCCTCCCACCTGTAGTCATTGGTTTTTTTGAATACACCTTTATGCGATCCAGACCGGATGCTCCCATGGCAGAAATAGCCCGATTATTCGAAAAATATATGCTTGAAAATGATCGTTTCAGTCGAGCTGTTTTTGAAGGACAAACCCAGGTGGGGCGTTCGCTCCCCCGAGAGGAGTCTCTACCCCAGGGTGATCATATCGAAATCCTGGATTATGATAGAGCATCTCATGTGGTTAAAAACGCCAGTTCCCATGCAGTCTCTCTGTGCGCTTGTCGGCACAAGGCCGAGCATCTTGGAAAAGCTTGTGACCACGAGCAGAGTAATTGTCTCTCCTTTGGAGGAGCCGCAGATGTCCTGGTCCACAATGGTCTGGCTCAACATATCTCTGTCTCAGAATCCATGCGCCTGTTGGAAATGAGCAAGGAGGCAGGCCTGGCCCAAACAGGAGACAATGTCCAGAATGACTTGAGCTATATCTGTAATTGTTGTGGATGTTGCTGTGGGATGATGGAAGCCATAAAGACTTTCGATATGAATAATGCCATTGTGTCTTCAAGCTGGATTTTGGATATCAATGAGGAGACCTGTACGGGATGCGCAAAATGTGAAGCTGCCTGTCCAGTTGATGCCATTGAAATGGTGAAGTATGAGCAGGATGGTCGCAAGAAGCAAAAAGCCACGCGGGATGAAGAAGTTTGCCTGGGGTGCGGTGTTTGTCCAACCTATTGTACTACGGGTTCAGCAACAATGAAAGCGCGTCCCCAGAGAATTTATACCCCTGAAAGCAGTTTTGATAAATATGCTGCCATGGCCATAGAACGGGGTAAGCTTTCGGATCTAATCTTTTATGACTACGATGGATTTAGTCATCGAACTCTGGGACGTGTTCTAAGTGTCCTGGAAAAAACATCACCTGTAAAAGCACTCATGGCTATTGAGCCCCTAAAATCTATTTTCCTAAATAAACTGGTGAGCCGTCGTAGTGGATAAACCCCCAAAACCCGCTTAGATGTAAACATGCTTAAAGCCAAAAATGTAGATCAATATATCTAATCTCAACCCCACTGGGCTGAAGCAATTACGAAGCTCAGAAAAATCCTAAAAGAATTAAATTTAGAGGAGACCATTAAGTGGGGTGGTCCGGTTTACATGTATGAGAAAAAAAATATCGTTAGCATTGGTGGATATAAAGCGTTTTTCAGTTTGTGGTTCTATCAGGGTGCCTTGCTTAAAGATGAAAAAGGTCTATTGGTAAATGCCCAGGAGGGTGTGACCAAAGCTCAACGCCAGATGCGTTTTCAGCATGTTGATGAAATAGATGCCGGAGTGGTCAAGATTTATACCCTGGAGGCAATAGATAACCAAAAGGCTGGCAAAGAGATCAAAGCAAATACCAGGAAGCCAATTATTATTCCCGCAGAACTTGAAAAAACCTTAGAATCCCATTCGAATTTACGCTCCAGTTTTGAGACCTTGACCCTCTCAAAACAACGGGAATATGCTGAATATATTTCTAACGCAAAACGAGCGGAAACAAAACTCAATCGCCTGGAAAAAATTATCCCCATGATCCTGGATGGTGTGGGGCTATCTGACAAATACCGTCGCTGAAAAGCTAAATCTTTAAACGGGCTTGTATTTTAACTGGACAAGGTGAATATTAAAAGGTGACCGATGGAGTCATGTATTTAATCAAGTTAAGGAGTTTTTTATGAGTCAATCAAACGTCGTTGGCTGGTTTGAGATTTATGTCGAGGATATGGATAGGGCAGTCAGTTTTTATTCGTCAGTATTACAGTGTGGGGAGTTCACAGATTTCAGTTTCGGCGGTGAACAGCTTATGGGTTTCCCAGGGGTTGAAAACGGTCTTTATGCAGCTGGAGCGCTGGTGAAGAGTGATGGATACTCACCAGGAAAAGGTGGAACCATGGTCTATTTCAACTCAGTGGATTGTGCTGGGGAGGAAGGACGTGTGGTTGCAGCTGGAGGCAAAGTCCTGGTTCCCAAACATGCCATTGGAGAACATGGCTTTGTTACCATACTTCAAGATAGTGAAGGTAATTCCATCGGAATCCATTCGAGACAATAGGAGGATGCGGTGAACAAATTCAAAACTGAAATAAAATGGGCTCTCATCTTTATGGGGGTGACCCTGGCTTGGATGCTTCTGGAACGTCTTACTGGTCTGCACAGCACCCACATCGATATGCATGCGACCTATACAAACTTTTTTGCGCCGATAGCCATCGCAGTTTATGTCTTCGCATTAAGGGATAAAAGGGCCACTGATCTGAGTGGAAAAATGACATATATGGAGGGACTTATAAGCGGCGTGATTATCTCGGTTATCGTTGGAGTACTAAGCCCCTTTGGCCAGATGATTACAGCTTATGTCATTAGCCCCAATTATTTTGAGAATGCCATCAGTCACGGCGTTGCGAATGGATTAACGACACTGGCAGAAGCAAAGGCGTATTTTAACCTAAAAAATTATATTATTCAGAGTTCGATCTTCGCTCCGGTTATGGGGGTTTTTACCAGCGCCGTCGTTGCCTTCTTTCTTAAATCAAAACCGGAAGCTAATACACAGGCATAGGAAAGATCTGCTGTAATTCGAATTAGAACATGATATTTGCCTGAAACCTGGCTGGTGTGTCCTGTCATTATGCTTTTTCTTTATCCCCTGAGGATTAATTTGACCTCAAATTAATAACTAAGGGGAGGCAATATGCCCAGTGATTTTTCGCAACAAGCACTGACACATCTACGTGATGGTTCAAACTTCCAATGGTACGTCATTCCATTACTGGCGTTTGTGTTTTATGTCTATGCCGTTGAGATGGAGAAAAAGAATTATGTTGCCGTTCTGGCAGGGCTGGCTTTCTGGGGCATGGACTGGTTCAATGAGATCATGAACTCAGTCATTTTTAAACTTGCAGGTTGGGCGCCACTCTGGTGTACACCTGGTGACACCTCATATCTCATCCTCATCGGGCTGAATATTGAAATCATGTTTATGTTTGCCGTGTCAGGTATTATCTGGACAAAGTTTTTACTCCCCAATAAAGAGGATAAGATTCTAGGCGTTCCAAACAGATGGTTTATAGCTATTGCTGGCTCCATTTTTTGTGTGTTTATCGAGGTACTCCTCAATGCTGTGGACGCCCTTACCTGGGATTGGAGCTTCTGGGATGCTAATACTCCCTACCTTATTTTCCTGTTTGGCTATCTCACCTTTTTTGTCGTTGCCTTCTGGGTTTATGATATGCCCACTATGAAACAAAAGCTGGTCACTGTAGGAGCAATCTGGGGAATTGATGTATTGGCTGTGTTGATTTTTGGTCTGGGATTAGGGTGGTTATAATACAGTTGTAATCCACTCACCCTGGGATAAGATAAGCTGTCTCCTGCTCATGATGACCAGGAGACAGCTTATGAGGATAAATAGGTAATTGAAGAATCAATCTGCACGAATCGAAACCTACGAAAAGTGGGTTAAAAATAAATTTAATATATACAACAGTCTGTTTTTAAATCTTCCGTCGGAAAGTATAAGTAATGTTGGAATCCTCATTCCACTATTGCACGAAGTGGCAAAGAAGGGACTGGCGGATGGTTTGGAACCGTTGGAAATTCTGGATACATTTTTCAATACCCATACAAATATTAGTACGGAAACTGAAAATATTGAATTCATGTTCAATGTTATCCAATATGTTGAACGGCAGGTGGTCTTGTTTGACAGTGTTGAAGATGCTTCCTTTGGTGAGCTTCAAAAACACAACACAGATCTCTCCTTAAATGATTTTTTTACCCTCTTAAACTCCAGAAACAAAAGCGATGAAATTTTAGAAAAACTCTCTGTATTTAGTGCCCGGTTGGTTCTTACGGCCCATCCAACTCAATTTTACCCCCAGGCGGTTCTCGATATCATCAGTGATTTACGGAAACTCATCAAGAAGAATGATATCAATCATATCGACCAGGTGCTTCAGCAACTGGGGATGACCTCATTACTCAACGCCAAACGACCCACACCATTTGAAGAGGCCCAAAATCTGATCTACTACCTCAAATATGTGTATTATGATGCCATTGGGGATCTCTATTGGAAAATCAAGCATAAGCTTGGCAGTGATGACTTTGACAACCCTAACATTATTCAACTAGGTTTTTGGCCAGGAGGGGATCGAGACGGAAATCCCTTTGTCACTTCAAAAACGACCATGCAGGTCGCCAATGATCTAAGAATGAGTCTGATGAAGTGCTACTATTGGGACCTCAAAGGCCTGGCATCAAAATTGACCTTTAAGGGTGTGGATCAAATTATCGGTGAATTGCGAAACAAACTCTACAAAGCCACATATGATTCTGACAAAGGTATCCCATATAGAGATATCCTCGATCCCCTGCTGCTGGTAAGGGATACAGTTCAAACAAAAAACAAGGGATTGTATCTGGATGATCTGGACAGAGTGATTGATAAAGTGAAAATATTCAAATCACATTTTGCATCATTGGATATCCGCCAGAATCATGATGTTCACTATAATACAATCGAAGCTATCCTGGTGAAAGAACAGCTGGTTCATGCCAACCTGAAAGAGCTTGATTCAGATGAGCTCATAGCCATCCTCACTACAAAAGAATTGTTACTGGATATTACTCAGTATGATGATGAACTCATCAGAGATACCCTCAGAACCATTTGTTCCCTGAAAGAGATCCAGGAAAAGAATGGAGAGATAGGCTGTCATCGCTATATCATCAGTAATTCTGAGGATATCTTTTCCGT
This sequence comes from Candidatus Neomarinimicrobiota bacterium, assembly GCA_016784545.1. NCBI lineage: Bacteria > Pseudomonadati > Fidelibacterota > Fidelibacterota bacterium. Next base: position 32,823 of record JADHUM010000027.1, on the reverse strand, counting down.
ACTGTTTGTTTTTGCACTTTTTAGATGGTGCGGTTGGAAGGGCGATCAACTACCCTTTGATATTGTTCCTCTTTTTGAATCTATGAGAGGTATGGGTCAATCAGAGGCGATTATGGATACACTCTTTAATATAGCTATATATAGAAATCATCTGCTGCAGCGCGACAATAAACAAACGGTCATGCTGGGCTTCTCTGATGGAACCAAGGATGGTGGCTATCTCCAGGCAAATTGGGCAATTTTTAAAACCAAGGAAGCCTTGTCAGCCACTTGTGAACGTCATGATATCAAAGCCATCTTTTTTGATGGTCGTGGTGGACCACCGGCTCGGGGTGGAGGAAAAACAAATCGTTTCTATGCGTCGCAGAGTAAACAGATTGCCAAGCATGAAATTCAAATGACCATTCAGGGGCAGACCATCACAAGTCGTTATGGAACCAAAGAGCATTTCACCCACAATTGCGAACAATTACTAACAGCAGGATTATCCAATGTCATTTACGACAGGGAGATCACGATTTCTAAAGTGGAGCGGGACCTGCTCGAGGATCTGGCGAAGTTGAGCCACGAGAAATATGTCAACCTCAAGAATCATGAGATGTTTATTCCCTATCTGGAAAATAAGAGCACCTTACAATATTATTCGGAAGCCAATATCGGAAGCCGGCCCGTCAAGAGGGGAACTCTAAAGAAATTGGAATTGGATGATCTGCGAGCGATACCTTTTGTCGGTTCGTGGAGTCAGATGAAACAAAATGTGCCAGGCTATTTCGGCGTGGGAACCGCCATTAAAACGCTGGTTGACAAGGGGAAGTTGGATGAGCTGAAACGACTGTTTGTGGATGTTCCTTACTTCAAAGCCCTCATGCTCAATAGTATGATGTCCCTTTTTAAATGCGATTTTGATCTGACTCGATATATAGCCAATGATATCGAGTATACTGAATTCTGGAATGTTCTTCTGGATGAATACAATTTATCGAGTGAAATGCTTCTATCCATCTCAGGTTTTGATCATCTCATGGAGGAAGAAGCAGTTTCCAGAGAATCTATTGAAGTTAGAAAACGAATTGTACTACCTCTTCTATTGATTCAACAGTACGCCATGCAAAAGATTGAAAAAGGTGGTGATAAAAAAAGTAGCTATGAGAAGATTGTTCAGCGATCCCTGTATGGGAACATTAATGCAAGCAGGAATTCAGCTTAAAATTAGAACTTAATATTTGGTCTAAACCAGAGGAAAGCATGAAACTTTCTCATCACATCATTATTGTCTGTCTGTTATTCGTCGGACTGTCCCCGGATATAATAGCTCAGGATTGGGCAAACCTGAAGCGCTTCCAGGAAGAAAACCTGAGCTTGAGCGCTCCAGCAGCCGGAGAATCACGAGTGGTGCTCATGGGGAATTCCATCACTGAAGGATGGCCAAAATTCTATCCTGAATTCTTTGAGAATTCCTCCTACATAGCGCGGGGTATCAGCGGTCAGACCACTCCCCAAATGCTGCTGCGCTTCAGGCAGGATGTCATTGATCTTAAACCTGATGTGGTGGTTATTCTGGCAGGAACGAATGATATTGCCGGGAACACTGGTCCCATGACCCTGGATGAGATTCAGGGCTACATCGTTTCCATGTGTGAGTTAGCGCTTGCCAACGAGATAAATATTGTTCTGTCGTCTGTTTTGCCTGCATTCGAGTATCCCTGGAAGAAGGATATTCAGCCTGCAGAGCAGATCGTGGAGCTGAATAAAATGTTGCAGGAATATGCCAAAGCAAATGAGATCATCTATCTGGATTATTTTACTCCCATGGCGGATAGTAAAAATGGTCTGAAGGAAAAATACACCTATGACGGGGTGCATCCCAACCAGGCAGGCTATATCAAAATGTCAGAACTACTTAAGCTGGCACTCAAGGAAGTAAGTAAGCGCTCCTAAGTAATATAAAATATGGTCAGTTGAAACAACGTCGCTTCCCGTTTTTGACCTGTAAGGCCTAACATCTATTCCCAATTTCCAATCATTTAGGGCTTATAGCTGTATTTTTGGGGTATGCAGATTGGCCACATCCCTTGCCTGTCAACATTCAAATCAAAAAACACTGTTTTGCTCTCATTTTCAGATATGGTTAGTTGAAGGGTTGAACTCGTTTATACTAAACGAAATGAAAATAACAACATACTAAATATTAATTGGATCAAACTATCACAATGAATGCTTTTGCTCAACTCGGCCTCAATGATGACATTGTTCAGGCTATTCAAGAACTGGGTTTTGAAAACCCAACCCCTATTCAGGAACAGACAATTCCCCATTTATTAACCTCAACTCAGGACCTGGTAGCCTTTGCTCAAACGGGGACAGGAAAAACTGGAGCTTTTGGTTTACCGGCCGTACATCTCACAAAACCTGAAGATAAAAGAACGCAGACACTTATCCTTTGCCCTACCAGGGAACTCTGTATCCAGATTTCAAAGGATTTGAATAATTATGCTAAAAACATCAAAGAAATCGGTGTCGTCGCAGTTTATGGTGGCGCAGCTATTGACACTCAAATTAAGGCACTCAGAAAAGCTGCTCAAATTGTAGTGGCCACACCTGGTCGAGCCAAAGATTTGATTAAGCGAAAAAGACTGCTCCTGGGGAATGTAGAGCGGGTCATTTTAGATGAAGCTGATGAAATGCTCAACATGGGTTTCAAGGAAGACCTGGATGCCATCCTGGCTGAGACTTCGACCACAAAACAGACGCTCCTTTTTTCAGCGACCATGTCAAGAGAAGTACAGCGGATGACCAAGACATACATGGATAATCCCCTTGAAATCGCTGCCACAAAAATGAATACTGGTGCTGTAAACGTTAAGCATATTTATTATATGGTTCAGGCCAAGAATAGATATGAAGTTCTAAAGCGAATCGCCGATTCAAATCCAAATATTTATGGTCTCGTTTTTTGCCGCACCAGGCAAGAGACAAAAGATACAGCCCACAAATTTATGCACGACGGGTACAATGCAGATGCCTTGCATGGTGAATTGTCGCAGGCCCAACGCGATGAAGTGATGCAAAGATTTCGATCTAAAAAAATTCAGATTCTAGTGGCAACTGATGTTGCTGCACGTGGACTGGATATAAACGATCTCACCCATGTGGTTAACTACAACCTGCCCGATGATTCAGAAGTGTATATCCATAGAAGTGGTAGAACGGGAAGAGCTGGAAAGAATGGTATCTCTATTGCCATCATCCATACTCGTGAGTATGGAAAAATCAGAGCCATTGAAAGTAAGTTCAAGCTACAATTCACAAAAGAGCTCGTCCCAACAGGGAAAGATATTTGTACCAAACAGCTTTACTCTTTGATTGATAAAATTGAAAAAGTTGAAGTTGACGAAAAGCAAATCGGTCCCTTCATGCCAGCTATCTATGAAAAACTGGAATGGTTGAACCGGGAAGAGCTTATAAAACATTTTGTGTCAGCAGAATTCAATCGCTTTCTGACCTACTACAAGCATGCTACTGATATCAATGTTTCGGCAGATGACAAACCGGAACGTGGGGAACGCCCCGGCCGACGAGACAGAAACAAGCGGAGTGAAAAGCGGGGTGACAGGGTGGACAGCAGAAAAGAGCAGGGTCCCCATCATAAAACTTTCACCAGACTGTTTATTAACCTGGGAATGAAAAACGATTTAACACCAACTCGCCTCATAGGTTTAATCAATAAAACTTTAAATTCCAATGAAGCTGATGTAGGTGCCATCGAAATTATGAAGAAGTTTGCCTTCTTCGATATCGAACAGGGCGTGGTGAATAGACTTGTTGAAAAATTGCATGGTCAGAAACATGAGGGCGTCAAAGTTCAATTGGAGGTTTCCACCGACAAGCCAACTCCCTTGCCAACCAAAAACAAAAAATTTTCCAAGCAAAAAGAATATGGAATGACCCAGGGCGGAAGACGTGGTAGCAGAAGTAAAAAGAGCGGAATTAGTCCGCGTCGAAGTCGTAATAAGTGATAGCCTAGTATGACCTTTCAACAGTTAGGGGTTATTGACCCTATCCTAAGGGCATTGAGTTCTGAGGGCTATACAAATCCAACTCCCATTCAGGAACAATCCATCCCCATTTTATTGAGGGGAAAAGATCTTCTTGGTTGTGCCCAGACGGGCACAGGAAAAACAGCTGCTTTTGCCATTCCTATTCTCCAACATCTATATCTGAAACAGCAAAATCAGCAGAACCAAAGAGGCCATCGGAAAATTAAAGCCCTCATCGTTACCCCTACGCGGGAACTGGCTATACAGATCGGTGAGAGTTTCAGTGTGTATGGAAAGCATACCGGCATTAAAAATACAGTCATTTTTGGCGGTGTAAAACAGGGAGCACAGACAAAGATACTTGAAAGAGGTGTTGATGTCCTGGTTGCAACCCCGGGCCGCCTCCTCGATCTCATTGGACAGGGATTTATCAGTTTGAAGGACGTGGAATATTCTGTTCTGGACGAAGCAGATAGAATGCTGGATATGGGGTTTATCCATGATATAAAAAAACTCATAGCCCTACTACCGCCAAGGCGTCAATCTTTGTTTTTCTCTGCAACGATGCCACCGGATATTGTGGCTTTATCACGTAAGATTCTGGGGAATCCTGAAAAAGTTTCTGTGACGCCAGATCAGACCACAGCTGAAAAAGTTGAACAAGCCATTTACTTTGTCAGTAAACCAGCTAAAACAAAACTACTCATTCATTTATTACAATCTATATCAATGGAATCTGTCCTGGTTTTTTCCCGGACAAAACACGGTGCCAATAAAATTGTCAAGCTATTGGATCGAGCAGGCATTTCAGCTGAAGCAATTCACAGCAATAAGTCACAGACGGCTCGTCAACGGGCGTTAGGAAACTTTAAAAGTGGAGAGACTAAAGTTCTGGTTGCAACCGACATTGCTGCACGTGGTATTGATATTGATGAATTGTCCCATGTGGTTAACTATGACCTTCCAAATATTTCCGAGACTTATGTGCATCGCATCGGTCGAACAGGGAGGGCTGGTTTGAGTGGTATAGCCATTTCCTTTTGTGATGAGGAAGAAAAAGCATTTCTCCGTGATATCGAAAAATTGATCAAACAGAAAATTAAGATTGTGTCTGAGCACCCCTTTGTGAATTATAAACCAGAGGTCGCTGCAAAAGATGCAGCAGTGCCCTATGGACTTCGGAAAAAATCGAGACCGTCTAACTCTGGTAGTGGAGGTAGTCGGCCAAAGCGCCGTCGTTCATCAAGTCGCAGAACACCAGAGTAAACGCTCAAAGTTCATACTTAGATTTAATTTCCTAATTCTTAGTAAGTAATATGGGTTGAGACAATGAGAATATGGTCGCTTCACCCAAGGTATTTAGACAGCAAAGGATTGGTTGCTCTCTGGCGAGAGACCTTATTGGCCAAACATGTCCTGGAGGGCAAAACCAGGGGGTATCTAAATCATCCCCAACTTCAGCGCTTTAAGGCAACAAGTCATCCCCTATACCACATTAACTCGTATCTCTCAGCTGTTCTGGAAGAAGCCAAATATCGAGGATACAATTTTGATGAGAGCAAAATTGGATCATCTGTGGAGGTAAAATTTATACCAGTGACGACGGGACAGATTCTCTATGAAAAGGATCATCTCTTGGAGAAGCTCAGGGTCAGGGATTTGGCTAAATATCATAAACTGAACGAGACTATTGATATACAGCTTCATCCCTTGTTCAATTTAATCGAAGGAGATGTTGAAGCATGGGAAATCACGAAGTAGCAGTTTAATTAAATGTCACATTTTATGAGATCACAGATATGAGTACAGTTTTAATTTCAGGTGGAACCGGTTTGGTGGGCCAGCAACTTGCAGCAGCATTAACAGAGCGAGGGTATGAAGTCATGCTTTTAAGCAGGAAGGACGCCTCCGATTTCACCTATTCCACATACCAGTGGAATCCTGATGAGCAGGAGATAGCCCACGATGCTATTGCCCGAGCTGATTACGTCGTTCACCTGGCTGGGGTAAATATCAGCGAGAAAAAGTGGACGGACGCCAGAAAGCGAGAAATCGTTGAGAGTCGCGTCAAATCTGGTAAACTTTTGATGGATAGTATCCGCAAGAACAACAAAAAGATAAAAGCATTTATATCCGCTTCAGCTGTTGGGTATTACGGCGCTGAAACCAGCGAAAAAATATTCAGCGAAACTGATTATCCTGCTTCTGATTTTTTGGGGAGTACCTGTGAAGCGTGGGAAAAACCAGCTGGTGCAATTTCGAAGCAAGGGATTCGGTCAGTAATTTTGCGCATTGGGGTAGTGCTTGCGCGTGAGGGCGGCGCTTTACAAAAAATGATATCGCCCATAAAATATGGTGTAGGGTCAGCATTGGGTGATGGTAATCAATATATCCCCTGGATTCATGTGGATGATTTGATTGGAATATTACTCAAGTCAATCGAAGATGAACAAATGAAGGGTGTCTACAATGCAGTGGCTCCCGAATCAACCAACAATGAATCGTTTACAAAACTTGCTGCTGATATATTGAAAAAACCTATGCTCATGCCAAAAGTTCCAGCATTTGTCTTGCGTCTGGCTCTGGGTGAAATGGCTGTTATTGTTCTCAAGGGGTCCAGGGTTTCAGCTGAGAAGATCGCACAAGCTGGTTATAAATTTATCCATCCTGAACTTAAAACAGCCCTCCAGGATTTATTACTTGATCTTCCACCTGAAGAAGTAAATTGAGGGCGTTAAAGTGAATTTAAATTCTGGATACGTGTCGATATACTCGCTCATGTCCACAATTTCATCCATTAATATCATAAAGTAAGGAGTATAAAATATGGCTACAATAACACTTAAGGACAATCCTATCCATACCATCGGCGAATTGCCTGAAGTAGGGACACAGGCCCAGGACTTTGAACTTGTGGCAAAAAATCTGGCTCGCGTTTCAATGGCTGACTTTGGTGGATCGAGACTTGTGCTCAATATTTTCCCAAGTCTTGATACAGGTACATGTGCAGCTTCTGTCCGATATTTTAACGAGTTAGCAGGGAAACTTGCTGATACAAAGGTGCTATGTATTTCCCGGGATACTCCTTTTGCACAATCACGATTCTGTGGTGCCGAGGGACTTGAAAATGTCCACACACTTTCTGACTTCGAAACGGGTCAATTTGGAAAGGACTATGGACTTCAAATGATTGATGGTCCTATGAAGGGCTTTCTTTCACGTGTGGTCATTGTTGTTTCCGCCGATGGGAAGGTGGAATACACACAACAGGTTCCGGTTTTGTCAGATGAACCCAACTATGATGAGGTTGTCACTCATCTAGGATAAAACCTTTGCAATAATTGCATACATTTAATTGCCTGACTATTACCATGAAGAGCCACGGGAAATAGTGAGGCGATTTGATTTAGATTAAAACGTAATGTTTTAAACATAAAACTCTTGAGTAACCCCTAGGAGTACTGAAAGCAATATGGAAAGATTTAAGTTATTCATTTTTGGGCTAGCTTTACTTGCGAATGTAGCTAGTGGCCAGACATGGTCAGGTGATACATTACGAATTAACCCAATAACTTTTAATGATCCGAGTCCCGTCGGATGGAATGCCCAATATACAACTATCGTTCAGTTCCCTGAGGATAAGATACGGTGGTCCAAAATACTTATGGTTCAGACATTAAAGTGCGATTCTTCTACAGCAGGAGACAAGTATCCCTGTGGTGAATGGGATTACATCTGGAATACCCTTATTGAAGTTCCACAAGGCGATAGTACTGAGGTCTTTTCCTTGGGAGGTTTTGTAACGCCATATGGAAAACGTTTAAAACTTGGCGATGAGAAGGGTTGGGAGTGGGTGTATGATATAAGTGAGTATGCGCCATTGTTGAAGGGACCTCGTGAATTGATTACAGGCAATAATCAGGAGTTATTGAATCTGGAGTTTGTGTTTATTCGAGGTGTGCCATCCAGGGAAGTGTTGTCTGTTGAGAACGTATATCCCTATGGTGAGTATAAGTATGAATATCTTTCCACTGACAGCTTGTTACCAGAGAGGCAGCTCATCTTATCTAAGGATGCTACTGCTTTCAGCCTAAAAGCGACTATCTCTGGCCACGGACATGCAGGACCGTACAATTGCTGTGAGTGGGAGAGTAAAACTCACACCTATCGTATCAACGGCTGGAAAACCTTCAGATGGAATGTCTGGAAAGACTGTGGCAACAATCCAATTTATCCACAAGGGGGAACCTGGCCCTTTGATAGAGCTGGGTGGTGTCCGGGATCAAAAGTAGACGAATACGAATTCGAACTCACTCCAATGGTTTCACCAGGAGATACTATTACTTTGGATTACAGTATAGAGCCTTTCTCAGACAATGGTGAGAAGGAGGGAACTTTAAGAATAAGCCATCAGCTCTTTAGTTATGGTCCACCTAGTTTTAGATATGATGCAACAGTGGTTGAGATTTTGATACCTAACTCAAAAGATAGCTATTCCAGGATGAATCCAAGTGCTGGCAATCCGGTTGTTGTCATTAAAAACAGGGGCGCGTATCCATTAAAAGATATAATTATTAAATATGGCCTTGCAGGTCACAGAAAGAAGAGGATAATCTGGAATGGGAATCTGGAGTTTCTTGAGGCTGAAGAGGTCACGCTTCCTGCATTGAATTGGAAACATGTGAGGGAATCCGGGGCGTTTGAAGTGGAACTTGTGCTTCCCAGAACTATTCAAGATGAGTACCCTGAAAACAATTTGTTGAGATCCGACTTCGAAAAACCACTTAGCCTTCCTCAAGAGTTCATCTTATCAATCCAAACAAACAATCTTGGACGGGCATCTGAAAATAAATATTATATAAGTGATGTTTCAGGGATGATCTGGTATTATAAAGACGAGTTTAAAGATAGTACAACCTATCATATCCCTGTCGAGTTAGCTCGTGGTGTTTATCAGTTCAAGTTTAGTGATGATATGGAAGATGGCATATCCCAACATTGGTGGAATAGAAACGCCGCTCCAAATCAGGTTGGTATAAATGGATCAGTTCAGTTCGAATCAATGTTTGGGGATACGTTATTGATTTTCCCGGCGGATTTTGGACAGGAATTGCTGCTTAATTTTATCGTGGAATAAGCGATCGAAGTAAGGGTTCGCTTGCAAATATTTTATCAGTGGCTCCAAGTCGCTGGTTGACAAAGGATTCAATTTTTAATGAAAGCTCATTAATGTTGTTCTCAGGCATCATCAAAAAGTTGGTAAGGTCATGAGCTTCATTTATGACTGTTGAAAGACCTTCATCCACCAAATCTATGGCTTCAGCGAGGATATCGTACTTTGGCCCATGTGCACTGGGAACATGATATACCGCGGCTTCAGTCACCGAGTGTACTCCAGCTCCAAATCCAGCACCAATAAAAGCCAGATCAGCATATTTATACAGGTCTGCCAATTGGCCAACACTGTCCCAGATCATCACGCTTTCATCTTTATGCTGATCAATTTCAGATTTGCGGATTGATTTTACTTTTTGCCTAAAGAGTTCAGTCTCCCAGGGAATAAGATCCCGTTCAGCAGTCTCATGGGGTACGATAATATGCATGAAGGCCTTGTCAGCAGCGGCCTGAGCGATTGAATCAGCAATAATCTGTAAATCAGTATTCCCTACGGATCCATACACAACGACCCGCCGGTCAGAGATCAACTCCTTAGTTATCAACATTTCAGTGTTGCTAAGAGACCTTTCTTGAACTTGATCGAATCGTGAGTCACCTACCACGTCTATTGGACCAGCGTAGATTTGCTTCAACAAAGATTTAAGACTGTCAGATCCAGTATAGATGTGATTGATGTGATCAAAAACCAGGGAGTTGACGCCGCGAAAGACAGGTAGAAGTCGCTTCGAATCCTGATACAGGTTGGCATTGATCAAGATGTTCCTGATCTGATTACGTTGAACTGAGAGCTGGAGATTTGGCCAAATATCGTGTCTGGTATTAATGAGTAAATCAGGTTTTAGCAGTGTAACGAAACGATTCACTCGTGGGTATAGGTCCCAGGGCAAAAAGCAAACCCCATCAAAAATCTTGTTCTGCGAAGCCTTATAGTAGATGGTAGCAGAGGTGAATGTCTGGAAGATGTATACATCCATTTTAGAAAGCCGAGATAATACTGGGCGCATTTGCTCAAACTCTCCAGCAGAGGCAGAATGGGTCCAGACGACTGGCTTTGGATCAGACTTAACTTTATCTTGAAAACGTAAAACTCTTGAAGTTATGTCTTTCTGCCCCGTAAAACTACCACCAAGTTTATCATTAATGAAAGCACCAACCCATATTATGGGTAAGGCGATGTAAAGAAGAAGATTGTAGATTAAATAAAAGAGTATTTTCATTTCTGTGATGCTATGATGAGATCGGCAAACTCACGAAATGCTCCATCGCCCCCGGCACGGCTTAATAAAATATCCGGTTTGAGAATATGAAAAGCTGGGGTGCTTGAAGGGGCAGCTGTAAGTCCAGCAACCTGCATAACAGTATAGTCATTCAAATCATCACCAATGTAGGCTGCCTCAGAAGGAGAAAGATCATACTTTACCAGAAGAGATTCAAAGACTTCCAACTTATCATGGACACCAAGGAAGACATCCTCAATCTTCAGCTTTTCAGCTCGCCGGGCCACAGGCTGGGAGTCCTCTCCAGTTATGATGGCTGTTCTAATGTTGGCCTTTGTTAAGAGGGCTGTTGCCATCCCATCATAATAACTGAAGGCTTTCATTAATTCCCCATGTTCAGTATAATAGATTTTAGCATCTGTCCAGACACCATCAATATCCGTTACAACTAACTTGATCTTTTGAGCTTTGGTTCGCAGTGCTTCAGATATCATTTAAACTCCTGTTTACCAGTTGATGTCTTCATCCTTGAGAACCACATCGGCAGCAATATCCTTGATAACCATTTTTCCTAAGAGCTCATCCATCCGAGCCGGTGAAATCCCAGTTCCCGGACCCTTTGTGGTAAGCATGTCTCTTGTCAGAACTGTGCCTGCAGAAAGGTCTACCTGGGAAACAATGCTTTTGGCCAATTTCTTGAATATGGGTGCTTCTGAATCTTGTATTCGTTTGGTCTTTACACCCATAGCTGCTTCGATATGTCTGATATCTCGGACAAGCTTCGAAAACCCACCTGGTTCAAGAGATGCTGCATGATCCCCACCCTTCATGGTTCTGTCCAGGGTGAAATGGCGCTCCACAATTTTTGCCCCCAGGGCCACCGCTGCCTCAGTGATGGCAATTCCCAATTCGTGACCAGAATAGCCGATCACAGCATGGGGAAAGCTTTGTTTGAAAGTGTTGATCACACTCAGGTTTACCTCTTCAAATACTGACGGATACGTCGATGTGCACTGAAGCAGGCACAGGGGTACAACATATGGCTTAATGGCATTAACAGCTGTTTCCACCATTTCCATATCAGCCATACCAGTGGAGAGAATCATGGGTTTGTGCTTTTTTGCAGTATGGATCAGTAAGGGGATATTGGTCAAATCGGCTGAAGCCATTTTGAAAAATGGCACACCAAGGGCATCCAGAAAATCGATACTCTCTTCATCCCAACCAGAGGCAATAAAGTCAACATTATGCTCGCTGGCATAATCCATGAGTTCCTGATAATCGGTTTCAGATAACTCCAGAGCTTTTTTATGCTCGCCGTAGGTCTTGCCAAATGAATTGCGATTATCATAAGGCATTTCAAGACCCTCGTGGGTCAGGATGCGCTTGATGCTCCGCTTTTGAAATTTTACTGCATTAGCGCCAGCATCAGCAGCTTCTTTAATAAGTTTTTTTGCAATCTCCACTTCACCCTGATGATTAATACCTATCTCAGCGATGATGTAGGTTGGTTCACTTTCACCAACGATTTGTGAACCTAGCTGTAAAGTTGGCAATGCAACCTCCAATATTTAAATAAAGCGATCTAGCTTTTCAAATTCTGAGCAATTTCTTCCAGCAAGGTAAAATCACTTGAAATATCTATCTCCGGACTGAATGCTTCGGGGAAAATGGTATAGCCTATCTTTCCCCCCAGTCTATTCCCAGCGCGTTCAAAATGGCCTGTTGAAAAAATATAAACAGACCCATTTTCAACATATCTGATATCAGATTCTACCATATCCTGACGTCTTGGTCGATTCATAAAATCATATTCAGCATGTGCTTCTTCCCCGCTGACCTTCCAGAAAAACCGATGAGTGGGAGAGATACTAAGCAGGGAATCGAAACCCCCAGTCCTAAACTTTTCAAGAGCCTCATCCAGTGAGCCATCGGGACGAAGGGGACTGGTAGCCTGTAATAAAACAATGATTTCGGGGGTTAAATTCTGCCCTCTCCACCATTCGATTGCATGTGAAATGGCAGACTCGGTTGTAGCGGTATCACCAGCAATCTCAGTGGGTCTCGGAATTACTTCAGCTCCATCGCCTCTGGAAATCTGAGAAATCTCATCATCATCAGTAGATACAAACACACGGTCAACAGATTTGGATGCCATAGCATATTGGATGGTATGGCTGATCAATGGCTGTCCCAGAAATGGAGCAATATTTTTATGTGGAATACCTTTTGAGCCACCACGAGCCGGAATAATACAAAAAATTGACATGCCTCAATATATATGGAGAGACGCCCATCACAGCCCACATTTTTTTGGGACTTATCTGCTGATATAGATTTATACAATAAGGACCTAATCAACACGTGCCCATAACAACCACCCGGTTTATGTTCAAAGCCATGAACAACAGAATTTATATCATTCTTGTATTTGGACTCCTGGGGGTCAGCTTTGGGGCGCCCCTGGCCCGGTTTCTTCCAGAAATGGCTGCACTAACTATTGCGTTTTGGCGGATGGCTGGCGCTTCAACCCTGTTGTGGAGTCATGGAGTTATCCAAAAGCAAGAGCCTCTGGGGAGAAGTAAGTTTCCAGCAATTATCGTTGCCGGAATATTTCTGGCTCTGCACTTTGCATTTTTCTATTCTGCCGTCAAGTTGACATCAATTGCAAGCGCCACCCTTTTTGCCACCCTGGCTCCCATCTTCACGCTGGTCTATGAACGCTTCGCTTTAAAACATAAATTTCCTGTGGGTGCGCTGGTTGGCTTGTGGATGGCTATTTCAGGCGCAGTCATTGTCCAGGGGACAGAGTTTGCCTGGGGGTCTGAAGCAACCCAGGGAAATTTTTATGCCCTGGCCAGTTCAGCTTTTATGTCAGTTGTGCTTATCATTGCACAACGTATACGTAGTGAAATCACCAATATCATGTACACCCGATGGTTGTATTTGTTTGCCGCTCTGACACTGGCTTTGATCATTTTCAGTCTGGGGATTGACATAAGCTTTCAGCTCGCAGATTCAAAATGGTTATTGGGACTGGTTATTTTACCAACCCTTATCGGACATAATAGCATGAGCTATGCCGTAAAATATCTTCGCCCAACCATTGTAGGCTCTATGCCTTTTGGTGAACCCATTCTGGCTTCCATTTTGGCCTGGTTGTTTTTTGGGGAAATGGTTGGATTGAATGTGATAATCGGAGGGGCAATCACCCTTTCAGGTCTGGTACTGCTCACCTTAAAACGAGATTAATTAGCGTCTAAAACCTTTATTTGCCCCTTGTGGATGAGCGCTTCTATAAATTCTTTTTCACCACTCACATCATGCTTGGCAGCCTTCTTAATAAATCCCTTATCCTTGAGCCAGCGCTTCAGGGAACTATCAAAATAATGAGCTGTTGACCCGACGAAGAAATCGAAACCGTGCAGCGTCACGTCAAGACCCAATAAATAAAAGAAATATATGGCAAAGAATCCAGTGGTCGGTCGGTCTAGACCACAACTTGTTTCCATCTCAGACATGATTTCCAGGGGTAAAAGAGAATAGTTTTTGGTCCCAAGTCGTTTTTGAATTCGGCCGTGGATGGCTTGCCCTTTATGATTCAAGACCACAGGAGGTATCATCACCAAAATCTTTTCTGGGGGAGTCATTCGCTTTTTTAAACCCTGATTGGCACCATTCACCCAGATGTCTGTACGGGATCCTACTCGTGATTCCATATGATCGGTGACAAAATTGTTAATACGAATGATCTGGTCAAACTTGTCAACCTCTAGGCCCATCTCGTGCCTGGCAGCACTGGGTCCATTCCCAATGATGAGGATGGAGGCATCTTTTAGTGACTGATATTCTTGGGGGAGATCTTTTAAGCTAAAGGTGGTCATGTCTCAATCTTCTTTGTAGATGGATCCATCATCAAGGGCAACATTCCACTCCTTTTTGGGGGTACGCCAATCCTTGCCATATTTGACCTCAATAAACTGCTCTGCTTTGGCAGGGACGGGAACCTCGCCGCCATAAAAGTTAATGGTCTCTGTGGTGTCAAAGAATTCCTTGCGGTGGTAGGCATTTCTGTCCCAGACCACATATTTGTAGACAAGCTCATCCTTGCCGGGCAGGGTCCCCTCGTAGTAAACAAAGAGATCGAGACACAAATCTTCTTTAAAGAACAGGTTTTTCCGTGGATATATTTTTAGCACTCGATAATTCCCCAAATGCCAGATTTTGGAGGTCCTGGGAAAGGATCGTACACTTACATAAAAGTGACGACGCAACTTTCGAATGAGTCGCTTCATTTGGGCTTCAGATTCGTACTTCATTCCAAAGTCAAGATCATGATCCCAGGGAATTAATTTTTGATCTCGGAGAGCTCCGAGAAGGGTTCCGCCTTCTATCCAAAAATCAATGCCTGCCTCATTCATTGCTGCCACATTTTTATGCATGAACCGGACAGCTTTTTTCTCAGATTCAGAATCAAACTGAACCCCATGTTTCTGGTAAAAACCTGACATCAATTCACTACGGTATTTTTGCTCAAAATTGATGTGATCTTCTGGAACCATGACAGAAAGATCGTTTAGTTCAATTTCCTGAAGGGAAGTTTGGTTTAAATCTTCAGTCGAGAAAAATGTGTCATGCCCTCCTAAAAATGCAACAAACCCTTCATTGGTGGATTCCAGAGGTAGAACGCTGACAAATGTTGATTCCTTTTTCAGGAGACTCGGCTTGTACCTCAGTTTATAGAAAAGTCGCCCCTGGGTATACTTAGGCTTAAAAATAACACCGGATTTCAGAAGCTTAAAGGCCAGCAAGATGATTCGAAGGATAGAGGTGGGGAACAGGTAGATGCGCAGATTGTGGGTGTATTTGTAAATGTCACCTTCAACAAGTCCAACCAGCGATTCAGCGCCAATGGTATAGCTTAAATTTGATTGTTGGAAGACCTTCAGGGCTGTGGAAAAGGAATTGCTCACACCTCTCCTAATTCGCTGTTGGCTTTTTCAAGATCTTCAGTGAAGTCAACCTCAATACACAGCACATCTGAAACATCAACAGGATAGATTTTCAACCCAGCGTTAATGGCGAATTCAATGCCACGTTCAAAATAATGATCATCTTCACAACGTTCCAGCATCTCAATCAGGAGGGGCACATCACTTGATATGATTTTGTTAATGCCCACAGACTCACCCAGGGCATTCTTTACCGTTTTGGAGACCTCATTGATTGAACCATCAGTAGACAGGGTATATTTGACCTCTTCTTCAGCCACTGATGAGGTGTTGACTGCCATACATGATGTTTTTGAATCAACTACTCTAGCCAGAACTTCAGGATCGAAAACCACATCGCCGTTAAGCCAGATGACATCATCTGCTCTGACCTTGCGCATGGCCTTCAGCAGGCTTTTTGAGGTGTTCGTTCTATCATAGACGTTGTTAAAGACATAGGTCAGTTCAGAAAATTCTTCCATGATAAGGTCTTTTTTAAACCCAATCACAACAAAAATGTCATCTACTGAGACAACTTGTTTTAGATAATCAACCTGTCTGCCCATAATCATTTCCCCCGTGGAAAGTTTGGTCAGGGGCTTAGGACGGGGATTCCCAAGGCGGGAACCTATACCGGCTGCTAGAATTATTGCTCTCACATCACACCTTTATTTTTTTCATAAACCTAAGATTTTAATATCATTCAAGATGAATATCCCGCCCTACAGTTTCAGGACCTGATTATATAATTAAGCAAACTGTAAAGACAAGGTTTCACTGACATTAGTGTGTTACCTGTGTGGCTGAGCCATCCTTCAAATATTGCTCAATCATATGACTGATTCGACTTGATGATTTGCCATCGGCCTTCCAACAGCTCTGTTCAGCCCAGTACTTTCGTTGTGCTGCGAACTTCTGAGGATTTTGTAGAGCATCCTGAATCGCTGCTTCAAGTTCAGGGGCTTCTGCAGTGTGTCCCATAATCCAATCTTCATCCACATAGGGAATCTTAAACGGACGGACAGAACGGTCTGTCAGCTGCTCCCTGGCCAGGATATCCTCAGAAACCCAGTTCCCCGTTTTCCGCGTTTCAACCTCAGGGAAACATCCGGGATAAGCCGGCAGTATGAGTTGGACCACGGGCTTATCTAAAATCGCAGCCTCTGCCAGTACTGAAGAAATATCGCTGATCACCACATCAGCAAGATGCAGGAACTGATTAATATTACCGTCACCCGGTTTCACTGCCCCATACTTTTTTGCCAGGGGGTAGTCTGCAGAATGGGGAACGATAAGGAGGTTCTCAAGAGCGGTGAGGTGCTTAGCGTTGTGAATGCCTGAATTCTTGTTCTTCTTACCACCCCAGGAAGGGGCAAAAAGGATGACCGGTTTACTAGGATTTAAGCCATATTTCGAGCACAATTGATTTCTATTAATCTCTAATTTTAACAGCTCGTCCACTTTGGGATAACCTCCCAGGAGCCCGCGCTCAAATTGTGGATTGATGGCTTCCATTTTGCGCTTGAAAACTTCTCCAGGATAAAAAAGCAGAGCCGCCCTCTGGAAGAAGTCATACTTATACGTGTAATACTTCATGGGGCTAAGACCGTGCTCGATATAGATGAACTCGCCCTTCCATCCGCATTTTTCAAGGCGGACAAGGGGTTTGTCATACGCGATGACAACCATTGAGGAGATCGTTTTTAGCAGCTTTCGATTCAGGAAACAGTTGCGATGGATTTTCTCTAGCCTGACCTGCCATCCCATGGCTTTCATGTGGGAGAAGAGGGGGAGGAGGCTGGCATATCCCTTGGTAGTTGAATAGACTAAATCGAGGGTTGGTGTCATAAATTAGATTTCTGACTAATTATTTTTCTGCTGCGTCGAGATAGATCTCAATAATTTCCAGATCAATGGATCTGGTCACTTTCATAGTTTCCGGTGCACCTTCCACGAAACCGAGGTGTGCGTGGGGATTACTCTGTTTTACGAGACCCATTTCATCAGTATCAATTTTTCCCGACGCATGAGCGGCTTTGAGGATAGCCATATTGAAGCATTGCGGGGTTTGGATAATCCGCAGGGTATCGCGGCTTAAATTTTTGAATCCAGAATTCTCGAGTTGAACCATTGAATCAACTGGCACTAATGCTGGTGCAACACCATCGTATGTTTCCAGGCTGGAGAGACAATTATCAATAACCCTGGAAGGAACCAGGGGACGGGCAGCGTCATGAATCAACACGATGTCCGTATCTGGGGAGCAGGCCTGTAATCCATTGAAAACGGAATCTTGTCTTGTTTCGCCACCCACAACCACCTTGCAGTCAGGGTATTGGTGGATAACATGATCTAAATAATTCGCTGATGTGACAATGATGACCTCGTTAATCTCCGGATGTTTCAGAAAGGATTGAACTGAATAGGCCAGGATTTCCACATCTTTCAATTTTAGAAATTGTTTGGGGGTTTCACTGGCCAACCTACTGCCACTCCCGGCTGCTACAATGATTGATGAATTCATTTTTCCATTCATATCGTTTAACATAGCCAAGAATCCCGGGGATTACAATTTTCTCATTGGTCTTAATCTCCAAGTAAATAAATAGTTGAGGTTGGTAAATTAGATTAACAAACGATAACATGCAGATATTGATAATATTGTGGTTATGGAAAAAACGTCATGTAATAAATTGTTGTAATTTGCTTTTTTCTCAAGCATAATGCGGCCATGAATAAAAAGAATATTTTTAATCCGCCCACACCTGTAGAAAACTACTTCCTTAACCGTTCAAGGCTTGCTTTTAGGTATGATCCAGAGGAAAAAATTCCTGTCATCCAGGTAAATAACTTTCCCAATCTGGGCCAGTTGACGGCCTTGAGATTTTTGGAGTGGGTTCAGAACAATCCTGAAGGAGTTGTTTCGCTACCAACTGGCAAAACACCTGAATATTTCATCCGCTATGCTGAACACTATTTGAAGCATTGGGAAGAGCAATCAACCAGCGCCTTCCTGGAAGAAGTGGGTATAGATCATTCACGGAAACCCCGCTTGCAGGATTTGCAGTTTGTCCAGATAGATGAATTCTTTCCCATTTCTCCCACTCAGCATAACAGCTTCTTTGATTATGTGATGAAATATTATATCAATGGCTTTGGGATCAGCGCTGAACGAGCTCAACTCATTGATGCAACCCAGATCAACTTGCCCAAGGGGAAGACGTATCGCGAGATATTCCCTGACGATGTGGTTGATCTCAGCCTGAGATTTAGTCAGCCCAATACAACCAAAGGTCGTCTGCAAAAGGAAGCCATCGAAAGGGTCGATGAGTTTTGTACCAATTATGAAAGACGGATTCGGGAGAAAGGGGGCATTGGATTCTTCCTGGGGGGTATTGGACCTGATGGCCACATCGCCTTTAATGTTCGTGGATCCGATTATTTTTCGACGACACGTCTGACACCCACCAATTTTGAAACACAAGCTGCAGCAGCTGGCGATTTAGGTGGTATTGAAGTCTCTCAAAAACGTCTGGTTATTACCATTGGTCTTCAGACCATTACCTACAACTCCGATGCAACCTGCTTGATTTTTGCAGCAGGGGAAGCCAAAGCAAAAATTGTTGCTGGATCTGTCCAGAAGCCGGCCAGCAATACCTATCCTGCTGGTGCCCTGCATAGCATGCGAAATGCTCGCTTTTATATCACCGCGGGAGCTGCAGTCTTTCTGGACCGAAGACAGGTTCATGAAATTGAAAGTGCTGCAGAAGTGTCTGAAGAGATTGTGGACCAACATCTCATCACCCTTTCCATGCGCTCACGAACACCTATTCATAATATTACCGAGGCGCAAGTCGCAGAAAAGCAAGTTCCTTCAATTGCCCTTAAACGGAGCAAGGCAAAGCTACCAGAGATCAAGGAGAGGATTTTCCAAAGCCTGCAGGCAAAACTCAATCGAGGACTGACGCCAGTAGAAGACGATGTGTTTTTCCATACCGCTCCCCACCATGATGATATCATGCTGGGATATCTCGCCCATATTGTTCATCTCGTTAGAACACCTCGCAACGAACATCATTTTGCCTACATGACCAGCGGTTTTAATGCAGTGACCAACGAATTTGTAAAAAACCAGATCCTCAATGCCATGGAACATATGGAGACGGATCAGTATCATCGTCTCAGGGCAGAAAATTATTACGATGCGGACAATTATGCAGGTGCCCAGAGAGATATATACACCTATCTGGATGGTGTTGCACATCATAGTAGAACGCTGCGAAACAACGGCTCTTCCCGCCGTCTTATCCGTAATTTGCTCATCTTATATCCAGAGTATAACCTGGATACTCTCCAGGCTAAGATGAATGAACTCATTGAGTATCTGGATTCACGGTATCCCGGTCAAAAAGATAACTCCATTATGCAATTACTCAAAGGGCGTATCAGAGAGTGGGAAGCAGACCTGGTCTGGGGACATTATGGAACCCCCATTAAAAATGTTCACCACTTGCGCCTTGGTTTCTACAAGGGAGATATATTCACAGAGGATCCCACCATGGATCGTGATGTCCAGCCCATCCTTGAGTACATGGAAAAAATTCGACCTACAGTAGTCACCCTGGCCCTGGATCCTGAAGCCAGTGGCCCCGACACCCATTACAAAGTAATGCAGGCTATTGCCGAAGCCATCCGGCTCTATAAAGAGAGACATCCTGACGCACCCTTGAGGGTGTGGGGGTATCGCAATGTCTGGTTCAAATTTCAACCCACAGATGCCAATATTTTTGTGCCGGTGTCATTAAATTCCATGGCCATCATGAAGGAAACATTCAAGTATTGTTTCCAGTCACAGGTGGACGCTCCTTTTCCCAGCCACGAATTCAACGGACCCTTCTCAGGTTTAGCCCAGGCCATTCAGGTGCAGCAGCATCAGGATATGAAACGGGTGATGGGACGCGATTTCTGGTACGAAAACGCACATCCAAGGGTGAGAGCAGCCCATGGTTTGGTCTATTTGAAAGAGATGGAGCTGGAAGAATTCTACACCAGAGCAAGAGAGTTACAGAAGGTAACTGAATCTCAAGTTTAGTGAATGATTCAGGTCTTGATCTGAGCCTTGTAGGTGTTGCGGATTTTGAGAAAAACTGAATGATAGGTATTTGATTTAAAGTCTGGGAAGGTGTTTTCAAACGCATGGAATTGCCCTCCCTCAAAATACAGTGTGGGATCTGCGTAAACGCCCCGATCTAAATAGATTTTTTGACCATTGTATTTGGCTGAGGCCAAGACCAATTTGTGAAAATCCAGATAGCCCACATCCAGATTCACCTTCCTGGATCCATCCACCATCAACGCATCCTCAATTTCATTGCAAATGACTTTTAGACGTGCCAGTTCCCCAGGAGATAACAAGGCATCAAAGCTGAATATGATTCTGGAGATGGCAGTACCAATCTCATCATCATAATAGGAAGTCACATCAAAAGGGAATGGATCGGATCTCAAGTCGATTTCTCCAATCCGTTGTTCACAATGAGATATGGCCCGCTCCAGGAGTTCAGCGTCTGAGTATAGGGCACCAATAAAATATTTAACCGGTTGCGGTTGTGTGGTTTTCATTTCTGCCTTTGCTTCAATACATATCTGGCTTCTTCAAGCTTCTCAAGGGGAATCCTGAATCGTTCTTTAATCACTTTCTCAGCAAGATTAACCTCACGAATTTTTTCAATGGACTCTGGCGACGTTATCTTTATAAAATCTCCCTGGACAAAAATCATCTCATTACCTTCCACACGGGTGAGGGTGAGATCATCCATACCAGGCATCTGAAAGGAATCCTCCCAGAATGTAGCAAACTGTTCCCAAGAGACTGGCTTGTCCATAAATCGATAACGTCTCACAAACTGTCCCTTGCGATAGGTATAAACAGCATACTCATCCAAATCTCCATCAAAACGCAGTGATAGTCCGGTTTCAGCAGAGAGTCGAGCTTCAATATTTGACTTTCTTAACTGAAGCGGTCTGAAAATCATATACCCAGGATCCACAAGATACCTTGATCCTGCAAATTGAATGGCTACTGCTGAATGTGTGTTTTCTCCCCAATTCAAATGACAGATTAAGGGTTGGACCTTATAACCAAGTATGCTGTATATCCCGCACAGGAAATAAGTCAGAGAGAAGCAGGTCCCTCCCAGATGCCAGGCCATATGATCATGGGTAACCTCATCAGGCAACCTCAGTCGGTTTGTTCCAAGTGCCTGGTCTCGCTTTAATATCTTGCTGATATTCTCATAGGGCAGCCTGCTGAAAAACCTCGAGACTTCGGCGATATGCTCAAGGGAGGGTTTTTCCCCACCAAAATCAAATCGCTCAAGAAAGGCGACGGTTTCTTTTTCAAATGATGCAGGATCAATGAGGGTCATGGTAATCCATTTATAGTTGCTTCTTCTTTAACTTAAAATAGTTCATGATTTTGTTGCAACAAACTGTCCGCACGATTTTTCAACAATTATTATGGATGGTACAATACTAAACACGAGCTTTCTGGGAAAGAACTTATTTATCCAATTTGAATCTATCACTCCACATAATTGCCAATGAGAACATGGAATTCATCTTAATAATTCATAGTAAGAGTCATGCTTGAAAAATCGTGCTGTTTTAGTGTATATTGAATTCCCTACGAATAACAGGAGAGTATGCAGGATGGATAGTGCCTTAATATCCTTGAGAGGTGTGAATTACATTGATCTCACAGAAACCGATTCGCGTATCAATGGCGAGGGGGATTTGAATAATCTCCTGAGTTTGTGCTATTACCACAATTCAAATCTGCTGCTGTTGAGTGACAAAAATTTATCATCCGATTTTTTTAATTTAAGAAGTGGCCTGGCTGGCGCTGCCATGCAAAAATTTGCCAATTATCAGGCGAAGGTGGCCATCCTTCTGCCTCCAAACGCCGAGCAATCCCAGAGATTTAAAGAACTGATGTTTGAAATGAGCAGATCAAATCATTTTAGATTTTATGATAACAGAGAAGCTGCTGAAGTCTGGCTCACCACTTAAGTTGAAAGGTTAACCACATGATACCAATTCCAGTCCTCATTGCGTTCTACTTCCTTATGCCAGCACTGATATTGTGGTTGTGTTATAAATCAACCCTTATGGACAAAATTGGATCGGTGATACTGGCTTATGTATTTGGCATTCTACTGGGGAATAGTGGTCTCTTACCTGAGGGGGCGGCTGGTGTGCAGGATGAGTTAAGTGGAATTACCGTGGCTCTGGCCTTACCCCTGCTCCTGTTTTCCATGGATGTTCCTTCCTGGGTGCATTCTGCAGGGAAGGCCATTCTATCCATGCTTGGTGCCACGGTCCTGGTTGTTTTTGTGGCGGGTCTGGGTAGTTGGATGGTTCAAGGCAATATTGAAAACGCCTGGCAGTTTGGCGGCATGGCCATTGGGCTTTATACCGGAGGTACGCCCAATCTGGCTGCGATCAAAACCGCCTTGAATGTGGATTCAACCCAGTACATCATGATGCATACCTATGATGCAGTCAATGGAATTATATATCTCATTTTTGTCATGAGTTTTGGGCAGAAGGTTTTTAATAAGGTGCTGCCTAAATACAGATCTGTGATTATAAAAAGTAACAATCTTGAAAGCAGCGAGAACATCCATTCATACGAAGGTATATTCAAATCACGAATCCTTTTGGGCCTCCTGGCTGGTCTGGGTATTTCAATCGTCATCCTGGGTGTGAGCTTTGGATTGTCCCAACTGATTCCCGAAGAATATTCAACTGCTGCCATTATGCTGCTGATTACCACATTTGGTATTGGCTCTTCATTTATTCCAAAGATCAGAATGATTCCCATGACCTTTCAATTCGGGATGTATATCATTCTGGTCTTCAGTCTCATTGTAGGATCCATGGCCAACCTGGAACAACTGGTAAATATTAATTGGTCCATGATGTTTTTCGTCAATTTCATTGTGTTCGGTACCATGCTGCTCCATGCTGTTTTCTGTAAACTCTTCAATATTGATACGGATACTTTCCTGATCACGTCGGTTTCAGCAGTTTGTTCACCACCCTTTGTCCCTGTTGTGGCAAAAGCGCTGAACAACAAAGAGATTATTTTGTCTGGTTTGACAACAGGAATTATAGGATACGCCATAGGGAATTATCTGGGTGTTGCATTCGCCTATATTTTCCGGGCAGTACTCTTTTAATTAGTTGTACTATCCTACAATACAATTGCTTGAGGAAAAGGCATGAAATCAATAATAATTGGAATCGCAGGTGGTACTGGTTCAGGGAAAACCACCATCGCTAAAAATATTGTCCAGGAATACGAGCCAGGTGAGGTGTTATGTCTGGATCTGGATTCATACTACCGGGATTTGTCTGACCTGAGCGTTGAAGAACGGGCTGAAATCAATTTTGATCACCCCTCCTCTCTGGAGATTGACCTGCTTGTTCAACATGTGGAGGAACTGTGTCAGGGGAAAACGGTCCAAATTCCCATTTACAATTTTACTACGCACAATAGAGCCAAAGAGACACGCACAGTAAAACCCCATAAGGTCATCATTATTGAAGGAATAATGGCACTCTACTTTGCTGAGCTAACTGCAAAGATGGATTTGAAACTTTATGTGGATACGCCTTCTGACATTCGCTTTATTCGTCGGCTGAAGCGCGACATTATGAAACGTGGAAGATCCGTAGATTCTGTAATTGAGCAGTATAAATCAACGGTAAGACCCATGCACTCCCAATTCGTTGAACCCAACAAGTTCCTTGCTGATGTGATCATTCCTGAAGGCGGGATGAACCACGTAGCAGTAGATCTCATACGTGCAAAGATCGACTCTGTGCTAATGGAAAAATATGAGGACTGAAACAAAAATCGAGTTACGTGAACTGAGTAAGTCCAATTATAGGGACATTCTTAAACTAAAGGTGGCTCACAACCAAACCGGTTTTGTAGCCACAAATGCAATTTCACTGGCCCAGGCACTGTTTCATCCTCAGGCCTGGTATCGGGGAATTTATAATGATGATACTCCAGTAGGTTTTGTCATGCTTGATCTTGATATGGACAAACCGGAATACTATCTGTGGCGTTTTATGATAGACGAGAAATTTCAGGGACAGGGGTATGGCTTGAAGGCTTTGGAGTTGGTGATTGAACAGGTTAAAAACCTCCCTGACAGCACTGAATTTCTCCTCAGCTATGTTCCAGAACAAGGCAATCCAAAAAGATTTTATGAGAAGCTTGGATTTATAGATACTGGTATCATGGAAGAGGGGGAAGTCATCATGAAGCTGGAATTTTAATAATTGAAAAAAGACGGAGCAACCGGGGTGAATTATCTGCTGGAAACAATGTTTTTCGGTGGACTCAGCCCAGTAGAAAAGTATAATAAGTCATCATGAGATATCAATATTATAAAGAGCGTATAAAAGCCAGTCCCAATAGCGGTAATATTCTTAAAATCTTCCTTATGGCCCTGATCCTGATTGTAGTAGTAGTCTGGGTCATCATGTGGAACCAGGCCAACACTTATGAACCTGAACTTATGTCTGAGCAGGGTTTTTATGAAGGTTATTTCACCCTCAATACGAGAATGGATCAGACCCTGACCCGTCGTTTCCCAAGCCTGGAGTTTGTTGAGGGTCGATTGAGTGATGATGGTCTTGGTACTCGTGTATTTAAAATTACGGATCAGAAAAAAATTCGATCCTCAGATATTGAAAAATTGCTGGAAAGCACATTAGGTGGTTTCGGTTTCCAGGTTGAACAGACTGCAAATGCTGATTATTGGGAATTTCAGGTTGGTAGCGATTCAACCGTGTGGTCGGTATACAGATTTGAGTATCCTGAGGAAAAGGCTGCTCCCACATCAATATTACCAGCGGATATTGCAAAGGTCACAAAAAGACCCCGGTTGGCAGTCATTATTGATGATTTTGGTTATTCCATGAATGAAACCATTACCGGTTTTATCTCACTCAAGGAACCCTTTACAGCAGCTGTCATTCCAGGGCGACCCTATTCTACCCAGGTTGATGAGCGTTTAAACAGCAGATCCATACAGACCTTGATTCATATGCCCATGGTGACAGTGACCAACTCAACCAGTGAACCAGATTATGCTTTGTCTGAAGATCTTAGTGATGGTGAAATCGTCAGGCGTTTGAAAAAAGCTCGCAAAGATGTTCCCAGGGCCATCGGGATGAATAACCATCAGGGAAGTGGTGGCACCCAGAGCCGCAAAGTGATGACTGGTGTGACAGATTTTCTAAATGAGCAGAAAATGTTTTTCATCGATAGCAGGACCATTGCGGCTTCAGTCGGAGAAACTGTTGCCAGAGAACGTTATGTACCGACCAACAGCAGGGACGTTTTCCTGGACGAGGTTGATGACCAGGAAGCCATTGCAGGTGAACTCTTTCGTCTCGCTCGTATCGCCAAGGAACAAGGGGAGGCCATAGGAATTGGCCACTGTAGACCGAATACATTAAAGACATTAAAAAAATATTTACCTGCACTGGCTGAGGCAGGATTTGATCTGGTTCCAGTTTCAAAACTGGCGAAATGATCACATAAAGCAATAAATCGAGGATACTATGGCTCAAATGGAACTCAATCTGGACGGCTTTATCAGTGCCCAACAGCAACTCAAAGTAGATGGTCTCACCTTGCCTGGCGTGGTGACTATTGCAGGGCTATCAGGAGTGGATGGTTTTAGTCTGACTTATGACGGACGTTCCCCAAACTTTACTGAGAAGGATCTGGAATTGACCATTGCGGCTGCCATGGGTACACGATTTGCCTTGAGGATTACGCCACGAGCTGATCTTCTTCAGCTTGCTCTCAATCTCCCAATAAGTCAGGTAACTTTTGCCGGGGACAATATTTTTGAGGACTTCGGTGCCGATCTTGAAACCTTTGTCCCTCAATTGAAAGATGCCGGAAAGCTTATTTCTTTCTGTCTGGAACCTGAATTATCGCTGCTCAAGAAAGCTTATCGTCAGCAGGCGGATATGGTTGAGCTTAATGTGCGCCATTATTCTGAGAATATCAGTGTGGCCGGTCAGGCTGAGGCACAGGAACAAATAGCTCTCATGGCAAAAACAGCTGAGAAAAATGGTCTGGGCGTTGCTGTCAATGGCGGCATATCATTCCAAAACGTTTTGCCCCTTGTGAGTATTGAAGCCGTAGAGAATGTGGTTGTCGGTCGAGCTATCATTGGTCGTTCAATCTTTGTTGGGCTGGAAACGGCTGTTCGGGACTTCAAAGCCCAGGTTCAATGAAATCACTGATCACCCAGGTTACAAGATCGGGTCATGTTGAAAGCTTCCATGTGGGTTATGGGGTTATTGTTGATGCTACTGGCAAAATTGTCAGAGCCTATGGTGATACAGAATACTTAACCTATGTCCGTTCATCTGCTAAACCCCTTCAGGCAATGGCAGTTTTACGTTCAGGTGCCTACGACGATTTCAAGTTTACTCCAGAAGAATTGGCCGTCATTTGCTCCTCCCATAGTGGTGAACCTGTTCACACTGAAACCGTATCCCGAATCTTTTCGAAAGCAGGGATCGGCCCAGACCTCCTGGCCTGTGGCATTCATCCCCCCATTCACAGAGAGAGTGCCCAGGCACTTCAAAATGCCGGTATAACTCCGCAGCAAATTCACAATAACTGCTCGGGGAAGCACTCTGGCATGTTGGCCACCGCAGTTCAATTGGGACATGCTCCGCTGGACTATTTGAATCCAGAACATCCCGTGCAACAATACATCTACGACATTGTGAAAGAATACACCGCTTCTGATCATATTCATCGAGGAGTGGACGGTTGCTCGGCTCCGGTTTTTCACCTGCCACTCCAAAAAGTTGCCATGGCTTTTGCTCGAATAAGCCAGCAGGAGAATCAGGAAAGTCGCCAGATATTTCAGGCCATGAATGGTCATCCCCATCTGGTTGGCGGTGAGGGTCGTTTTGATACAGCACTCATGGAAAGTTATCCAGAGAGAATTATGTCCAAGGGGGGTGCTGAAGCTGTTTCAGCAGCCGGTTTTATCATGCCTGACGGCCAGGTCTATGGTCTGGCTGTGAAAGTTCTTGATGGTAATTACCGGGCCATAGGGCAGATGGTGCTGAAGCTATTGGAAGACATTGGCTTTGCCAAAGAGCCCTTGTCCGAGAAGCTGATGAAATGGTGGCAACCGGAATTAAAAAATCATGCCCAGCTTGTCATTGGCACAACCAAAACGATCATTTCAGAATAATAATGAAAAGATTCACAACGAATCTGACGAAGAGTACGAAAAGACACATAGCAAAATGTGGAGAAGCATTCGTTCATTTCGTTTTCTTCGTTGTAAAATATAAGGATTAAACTTCAATGGTAAAAAATAGAACCTCCTGGGATAAATATTTCATGCAAATTGCTCTGGATGTTGCCACGCGATCCACCTGTGATCGTAAATTTGTGGGTGCCGTTATTGTCCGCGACAAAATGATTCTATCAACAGGATACAATGGCTCCATCCGTGGTTTACCCCATTGTGATGAAGTTGGCCATGAAATGGATAACGGTCACTGTGTACGCACTGTCCATGCTGAAGCGAACGCTATCGTTCAGGCTGCCAGAAATGGTGCTGGTATTGAGGGGGCAGATATCTATGTCACAGCCAGTCCCTGCTACAACTGTTTCAAGCTTATCGCGAATTCTGGTATCAAGCGTATTTTTTATGGTGAATTGTATCGAGATGAAAGAATTAAAACCCACGCCAAAGAAGCTCAGATCGAGCTGATTCATCTAGCTGAATAGGTCATCACCAGATAGACACTTAAGGGGGTCATTCCATGCATTTTCGTAGATGCGGCCAAGTTGTCATCCTGCTGAGCATACTCATGTTTGTTGGAGGTTGCTCATCGACGAAAAAATCATCATCAATCGATGTGAAAACCTTAGAGCAGAATCTCAACAATCTGGTCACACCTTTCAGGGGAGATGTCGGGATTTACGCCAAAAATCTGAAGACCGGTGAGGAAATAGCCATCAATGCTGATGTTCTTTTTCCCACTGCCAGCACGGTCAAAGTGCCCATCTTACTCACACTCTTCCAAAAAATACAAAATGGCGATATTGATTACGATTCAACCTTTATCTGGTCCGCTGATGTGGTGAATTACTCAGATGATGGCCTGTTGAGTTGTTTTAAGGACAGTTCAAGCATTTCACTGACTAAAATCATTTCTCTCATGATCACATACAGCGACAATCTGGCCAGTTTGTGGTGCCAGCAATTATCAGGAGGAGGGATTGAGATCAATCTGTGGCTGGATGCCTATGGTTTCACCCAGACCCGCATGAATTCCCGCACACCGGATCGCCAGGATGATTGGGAGATTTACGGATGGGGGCAAACCACACCTCGGGAAATGGCCGGAATGGTCCAATTAATTCATGAGAATAAGGCAGTCTCCCCCTGGGCCAGCGAAGAGATGTATCGCTATTTAACCAGAATCTACTGGGATGATGAAGCACTGTCATCCATTCCCCGGACGGTTCAGGTTGCATCCAAACAGGGAGCCGTAAATGCCTCACGCTCGGAAGTGCTTCTGGTAAACGCTCCCCGGGGTGATTATGTGTTTTGTATGATCACCAAGAATCAGGAAGACGAATCCTGGGGTGAGGACAATGAAGGCTATGTGCTCCTGCGGGAAGTCAGCGCCCTGCTCTGGAGTGCCTGGGGAATTTGAAACCCACAGTTGTAGAAAAACCATAACCCTCACCGATCATGTGAAAAGTCAGATCCAGTTTAGGAAGATTCCCAAGCTGCAGGTTAGATACAGTCGCATACGGTCCACTCGTGACGAAAAGTAAGGGTCCGCGGTTCCCTATGCCCACTTGATAACTCTGTCCCCGGGTTGATTTATGGCCCAGACTAAAACGAATATTTGCGAATCCGGGTTGGACATAGTAGCGATCATTGAGCCCTGCTTCCAGGTGGAATTCACGGGGTCCCAGTCTTAAATACAGACTAGGAATCAAGGGTACATTGTCACCATCAAGTCCTGGGCTGTAAGCCACACCAAGACCCAATCCACCACCAATAATTTCCCGCTCGAGACCAGCATTGACCACACCAAAAGCATATCTATAGCCACGGGATGGTTCGTCATCAGTTTGAAACGTCCCGGAACTGTATTCTAACCGGCCATTCAAGTATGACGACATGCGATTGTTCACTGCTTTCTCTTTATCGATTACTGCAATAAGACTGCTGGAGGTCACTGTCTCTGTCATGCTTTCCCCACCACAGGAAACCCGTTCATATTCAAATTTCGTAAAGCTTCCGCCAACTGAATAGCTTAGGCGAGGTGTCTGTAAATCCTGCATTGCTTGCCTGTGGAGGGTAGAATCCTCAAAGAAAATACCGTTCTGTTTGCTCAAGACTTTCTTGACACGAGCATAATTATTGAAGGTCAAATTTTGATTGCCAATGCGGACCAGCTTTTGGTTGTTTTCGTTTATCCCATAGAGCCATTTACTTTTGCTTACCAGGGGAGATTCATCCTGATCAGGTGAAGCCAGAAACGTATTGGTGCTAAACAGGAGAAGGAGTCCCAGTGCTCCAAATGTCTGCGGTGAAAAACGCAGATTCAGAATTGATTGGGACGCTAAATAAGTTGAGACTCTCAGATAAACCAATCCTGCCAAAAGAATCAATAGAAGGATGATTTGGATTCGTTGGAAATGATTTGACAGCAGAATGGTTCCCATAAACATAGTGAAGAGTATGGGGGATATAGCCTTTTGGGGGTTGGTACTGAAGTGCTTAAGCAGTGAAATCTCAGCCAGTAGATACATGGAAAGTCGGACAATGTAGATCAGGTTCAAAGCGCTTATGCCAAGAAGAAAGATTTGGAACAGTGATACAGGACCAAAATAGACTTCGCTCCACCAGACATTGCTCATGTCGCGAATAAATTCAATGCCGAAGCGAAACAGGAAGTAGCTGCTTATGAACCCGGACAGAATTATTCGTCCGTCGATTTTTCGCCGCATCGCTTGAAGCGCTGCAGGTAAGGCTCCTAAAAGAAGGAATAATGATTCATAGAGTTGGACAGGATGAATATTCAGACTGGAGCCATTTATATCATTGATCTGACCTGTATGGAAATGCAGCCAATGAGACAGATTGCCCAGGCCATATGCTATTCCCCACGGTAGGTCGGTTGGGGTTCCGAAACAGCAACCAGAAAAAAGACATCCAAGGCGACCAATACCGATAAATATTATAGCATAGATGGTAAATAGATCTGCAGTAGGGTGAGGAAATTGTAGGAGGTGTTTTGCCAGCATGAAAACCAGGAGACCTCCAAGAAGTGCTCCTATAATGCTGGGGAGGAACATGGTACCCAAACCGGTTCCAAAAATGAATGATGTGACCAGGAGTGTCCAACGCGTGTGATCCCACCCTCGTTTGTAACCCATAAAAAGCAGGACGCCAGTGGACAACAAGACATTCAGGTAACCGAAAAAATGCCAAATATTGATATGCGCTTCCAGCCATTGTTGGGTCACATTGAATACCATATTGTTCTCCATAATTATCTGTCAATATCAGATTCATATCTCAGGTATTCAATTAAAATTAATCCCCAGGTAATTCCTGCTTGGAATGATTCCAGTTGCCTCATAAATAAAGGTAACCGAAGCCAGTTAAAGTTCTTCATGGATAATTCGATGTTAATGGGAGTAGTTTTGTTGAGCAAGATTTTGATTTTTTCCTCCATAGATTGTTGCAGTTGGAATGGATCAAGCGTTTGATAGAACTGAGTTAGTTTCTGTTTTGTTTTTCTTGATATCTGTCTTGATTCCATGATTCTTTGGTAAGGAGTTTTGGGATCATCATATAATTTTTTAACCTTAGCCCCGATTCTTTGCTTTTCCAATAGCTTTGCCGCAGGTCTGAAAAAGTTCATAATTAATCTCCACTCCTCCCTATATATATCGTTGAGTTGTGGAGCCAATGTGGGGTCATCAAAACGATTATAACCCAGGTATTGTCTCACGATCGACCAGTTTTTTTCTTCGATATGGGCGTTATCATTTTTGCGATATGGTCTGGATCGTGTGAAGTGAACTGGCTTTGATCTTTCTTTATAGTATTTGTAAAGGTGCCAATTTAAAAATTCACCCCCATTATCAGAGTCAAAGCCCCGTATTTCAAAGGGCAGCATTTTCTCCACGTCGATCAGGGCTTCCTTAATACCCATATACCCTTTTCCCCAGACAGCTCTCTGTTCAGACCAGCCCGTGGCTATATCTACTGCATTTACAGTATACACGAAGGATCCTGCCACAGAAGTGCCACAGTGGGCGACAGTATCTGACTCCAGATAACCCGGTCGTTTCTCATTCCACTGATCTGTGTTGATGGGAATGTGTGATCTGAGAATGGAACCTGGCTTGGTGGTGGCAAGACCAAGCTTTGAGTAATTGGCCTTTCTGTGAGCCATGAGTCGGTCTATAGTGGCATGGGAGATAGACAGTAGTTTCTCCTTAATATCATCAGGAAGAACCGTGCTATAATGACTCTCATAGAAGGGTAGCCAAAGAGCTATACCTGTCTTAAGTCTCCTTGAACAGGGTAGATTCATAACTCGCCATATCCGAAGGAGGACCTCCATAATTACCGGGTCATGATACTGTTTGGGCCTTCCGGGTTTTCCTGGGCTTCTGATCTTGAAGGTTTGATTCAAAATGCGGATAGCATACTTACGATTGTACCCACACACTTCACAGAACTCATCCAAAATGGCTCTCTTTTCTAAACGGTCTGCTTCAAAGTACCGCCTACGGATTGTTCGACGATACTCTTTACGGGATTTTTTGCTCATGTTCATGCACCTTATTTAAGGGTTACATTATTTATGAGGCAACGACCTTTTTCGAAATGGCTTAGGGTTACATTAATTTTGAGTCAATGCATGATTGAACTTGAATGGGAAAAATGAGGATAATCCGTTGACAGCGGAACAGGTGCCGTCTATATTCGCTGGCTTTTTAATAAAGGAGATAAAGTTATGTACGCAATTATCCAAATTGCAGGGAAACAGTTCAAGGTGAAACCTGGCATGGTCCTGAACGTTCCCACACTCGATGCTGAACCTGGTAATAAGGTCAATGTCGAGCGCGTACTGGCTTACTCTGACGGTAAAAGTCTTGAGGTTGGCACACCTGTGCTAACCAATGTTGACATCGACGGAACAGTTGTGGCTCATGGTCGCGCTAAGAAAATCATCGTCTTCAAGAAGAAACGCCGCAAGGGTTACCAGAAGAAACAAGGACACCGCCAG